>CAYXQH010000122.1:0-12248 GCA_964467425.1 uncultured Saprospiraceae bacterium | reverse complement strand
AGGCTTCATAAAATTCATTGAATTTACTATTCTTATGCTTCAGGGAATGATCATCAAAAATTTCAATTTTTCGAACCTTTTTCTTGGTTACTATTTTTGAGATCTCTATTAAATTCTTCATCCAGTAATCATTTTTGAGTATTGTGGCTACAAGATACCCAATTTGTTTAAGTTCTTAAACTAGTGTCACAAAATTTATATTATTAAAATACGAGTGAATTTAATTAAAGTTGCCAGTTTTTGTAGTCTTAAGCACTGGGAAATCATATTAAATTATATTGTTTATTGTATTATTTTAAAAACCAATAGGTTAATATGTGGGGTTTTTAAAAAAATAGTCAGAAGCTCTTTTTTTATTTTAGAAATAAAAACGATTTTTTAAATATTATGAACGTTTTTTATGGAAGGTGAACATAAATTACCATGTTTTTTGTGACGTATTTTTTGGCGAGATGGCTATAAAAACAAAAGGCTTTGCACATTTGTGCAAAGCCTGGTATAATCATTTATAGAACTGAAAATACGAGACTAGCCCGCATCAGTGCATATTGTTATTAATATTCATCTTCATTAAAGAAGAAGTCATCTTTACGAGGGTAATCTGGCCAGATGTCCTCAATGCTCTCATACACTTCGCCTTCATCTTCCATTTGTTGAAGATTTTCAATCACCTCTAAGGGTGCTCCGGATCGAATAGAGTAATCAATTAATTCATCCCGAGTCGCCGGCCAAGGCGCCTCTTCTAAATGTGAGGCTAATTCAAGAGTCCAATACATAGAAAGTTTGTCATTAAAATATAAAAAAAATAAGTAAATAAATTTTAACAGGTATCTCTAATTTCGTGCAAATGTAATAAACAAATTTTATTGACGCAACAAGATTCTCCTATTAAAGGGCATAAACCATTTTTATGCCAAAATCTTTAGCTTTTTAAAATAAATAATTAATTATAAAGTATTGATATTCTGTTGTTTAGGTAAGAAAGCCTTTTTGAAATGAATACTTAATATAGTTCAATTTTTATTTGTGATATCCTCCAATAATTTCAAAAGTTACATTTTCGTAGCCATTGGGAGGTACACCCAGTATATTTGACCCCGCAGGACCTGTTGGGTCACATATATAGTATTTTTTATCATTAAAAAGAAATGGTTGACCTTTTATTTCGTCCGTTGAAACAGCTATCGTCAGATGATCCGGATAAGCAAGAATCAACATAGGGAGGTCTAAAATCTCCTTTACAAGGTAATAAAATAGGGCAGAACGGTCTTCGCAATCTGAATATTGATAATGAAATAGCTCTTCTGCTATCATTGGTTTACTTCGGCCAAAAACGTCATTATCGTCCTTATATTTGAAGCCTGTTCGGGTAAAACTCACTAAAATAGCCAACGCTTCAGCAATTGGCTTGTCTTCAACCATGAATTTCAACTTCGGAATCAAGGACGCATAAGTAACTTCGGACATTGGAATATTAAAATACTCTTGCTCTGCAATCGCCGGATAGTTTTTCATGATCTCATATAGCGTTGCATCGAGTTTCAAACCAATTTTAAAAGGACGTTCTTTTACTCGAAAATTAATCTCTCTATTTTTAATATTTGCGGAAAGCAAAGGAAGTACTTCCATTTTAAAAGAAAATGGCTTACCCGCTTTAGATCCAGGGCGAAACAAAAGCATTTTTAATTGTGCAGGGCTCTGTTTTGCGGAATTAATACTGCTTAAATTGATAAACCTTCGTTCCTGATCAATAATCATTGGTGTTTCAAAGACATCTTCATCAGACCAGGTGTATATAAAAATACGCTCTCCAATATAGGAAATACGGGTATCGTAGCCAGATTTGGTTAATAAATACCAAAGCGTAAGATCTTTTTTCAGATGTCCTTCTCGAATGAATATCTTTTCCACAGTCGCTTGTAACAGCTCATAATACAACCAGTCATTCAAATAATAATCCTTTTTAAAAGTAAGAAGGTTCTCGATAAACGTCTGGTAGGGCGTTTGTTCCATTCGATCATAATAATCCATCAAACTGATGTCTTCGACGATTACGAGTCCAGGAAGAACGATTTCGGAAGGATATTCGACAATGATATTTTCAGAATAAAACTCAACATGAACAGATTTCGTTGAGCTAAAAGCGCTAATACTCACGCTTAAAGAAAGAATCAACAGATAATATTTCAAATTACTCTTCAAATTGTCATTTTAATAATGAGCCTGAGAACTGGTCAAATAATTAATTCATGACCAATACTAAAACTAAAAAAACGTATCCTGTATAAGATACGTTTTTCTACATCAAATATTATGTGAATAGCTAAAAAGCCAAAAATTATTTACACGAAGCTTAAATGATCAACATGGCATCACCATAGCTGAAAAAGCGATATTTTTCTTTGATAGCTACTTGGTAAGCCTCCATAATAAGGTCATAACCTCCAAAAGCAGCAACCATAATCATCAAACTTGATTTTGGAAGGTGGAAATTACTGATCATACAATTAGCAATGCTAAACTCATAAGGCGGGTAAATAAAACGATTCGTCCAGCCTTCTGCCAATTTTAAAGTAGTTTCTGCAGAAACAGCAGATTCGATAGTACGCATAGATGTCGTACCTACAGAACAAATCTTACTTTTTCGTTTTAAAGCACCATTGACCTTATTTCTAGCGTCTTCAGTGATTTTGTAGTACTCTGCATCCATCTTATGTTTAGACAAATCTTCTACATCAATATTTCTGAAGGTACCTAAACCAACATGAAGGGTTATTTCTGCAAAGTTTATCCCTTTTAATTCTAATCTTTTCATCAGCTCTTTACTGAAATGTAAACCAGCTGTAGGAGCAGCAACTGCACCTAATTCTTTAGCGTAAACAGTTTGATAGCGCTCTCTGTCAATATCTTCTACCGGGCGATCTAATTGTTTAGGAAGTGGAGTGTTTCCAAGATTTGCTAATTCGGCATGAAACTCTTCATCTGTTCCATCATATAAAAATCGAATCGTCCGACCTCTCGAAGTGGTATTATCTACTACTTCTGCGACGAGTATATCATTGTCTTCCTTATCGCTAAAGTATAGTTTGTTTCCAACTCGAATTTTTCTTGCAGGATCAACTAATACATCCCAAAGGCGTGCTTCGCTATTAAGCTCCCGAAGAAGGAACACTTCAATATTAGCACCCGTTTTTTCTTTTTTCCCATACAATCGAGCAGGAAAAACTTTTGTGTTATTAAAAATTAAACAGTCGTCTTCCGTAAAATAATCCAGAACGTCTTTGAAAACCTTATGTTCAAAAGTCCCTTTCTCACGGTCAACTACCATTAATCTACTTTCATCCCGATATTCTGTTGGGTACTTAGAAATCAGTTTTTCTGGGAGTTCAAAATTAAATTGTGAAAGTTTTGTTCGCATATTCCTGCTTATTTTTTTAAAAAGACTTGCAAAGATAATAAAATATACATCAAGATGCGAGTTAAATCAGAATAATCTAACCTTGTTTTTAGAGAATTATGGTTGAATTTTGTAGCTAAACTCTTTGAAGTTTTTAAACTTTAAATGAGATATGAGCTATACGTTTTAAACGTGCAGCAGTACTAAGACGTAGAATATCATCTATTGGCAGATGAAAAGAATTTTTTAATCGAATACTTTATGCTTAAATACTTAAAAATGGTAGTTTCGGACTACATTTTAAAAACCAACAAAATTAAATGTTAACCATACTCAAAATAATAACGGAAAGCGCTTTACAAGCATTTTCATCTCTAAGTTCTAACAAGCTTAGGAGCTTTCTGTCTTTATTGGGTATTAGTATTGGTATTTTCTGCATAATTGGTGTAAAGTCTGCTGTTGATTCGCTGGAAGATAATATTCGTTCCAGTTTTGATAAGCTGGGCTCAGATGTAATTTACTTTTCTAAATTTTCATGGCAAGAAGATCCCGGTGAGAATTTTATGAAAATAATGCGCCGACCTAATCCGAGTTATGACGATTTTAAAATCATTAATAAAAAAGTAAAATCTGCCTCACTCGTTACGTTCAATGTTTTTCTCGGAGTAAAAACCCTTCAGTATCGCTCAAGCTATGTGGAGCGGGTAGAAGTCAGTGCGATAACTTATGATTTTGAAAAATTGTTTAGCCTCGATTTTAATAAAGGAAGGTATTTCTCCCCGCAAGAATTTTTCTACGGAGCTAATAAAGTAATTCTTGGACATGAAACGGCTAGTGAGCTTTTTGGAAATATCGAACCTTTAGGAAAGCACATTAAATTGATGGGACGAAAAATGGAGATCATCGGCGTTTTAGAAAAGTCGGGTGATGACCTTCTTGGTATAATGAATTTTGATGATGCTGCAATCGTTTCTTATGAGATGGGAAAGAAAATGGCGAACCTGAAATCCAATAATGTTTTTGGAAATGCAAGTATAAGTATTAAGGTGGCAGAAAATGCAACCGTTGAAGAATTAAAAGGAGAAACAACAGGTGTCATCCGGGCACATCGAAAATTAAAACCGAGAGAGGAAGATAATTTTGCATTAAATGAAGCCTCTATGTTGGGAGAGTTTTTGGATGCTTTTTTTGGCGTACTAAATCTTATGGGCTTTGCCATTGGCGGCTTTGCGATTTTTGTTGGAATGTTTAGTGTTGCTAATATTATGTTTGTTTCTGTAAAAGAAAGAACGAGTATTATTGGAGTAAAAAAAGCATTGGGTGCAAAACGCTACATGATCCTTTTAGAGTTTCTGATTGAATCCGTGATTCTCTGTTTGATAGGTGGTGTGATTGGTTTACTGTTTGTTTACCTGACTATAAAGGGTATCTCTTCCGTTGAGTCGGTCGCTTTTGATATTGTACTTACTGGAGGAAATATAACTTTTGGTTTGGGTTTAGCAACGTTCATTGGAATCCTTTCCGGAATTATCCCTGCATTTATTGCTGCAAGAATGGACCCAGTTGTCGCTATTCGGAGCTAACATTATTTTTCCAAACATTAAAGGCGATCAGCGCTGCGATAACAATAAAGCCAGTTGCAATCCACATACTCATTGACATTCCTGCAGCGTCTGAAACAAATCCTGCCAAGGGTCTGCCGATAAAACCACCTAGTACACAGGCAGTCGCTATAGAGGCGATTCCAACTCCAGGGTTTACTCCTTTTAATCTTGCTGACATGCTATAAATTAATGGAACCGTAATCGACATACCTAAACCACAAATAACAAAACCAAGGATTGCGATATAGGTATTCATCGTAAAGGCTGCAATACCTAACCCCAAACAAGCGATAACACTCCCCAGAAAAATTATTCTTTTCTCGCCGATCTTAGGCACAATAGTATCCCCGGATAATCTACCAATCGCCATCGTTAAAGAAAACCCTGCAAACCCTAAACCAGTAAGTGCTGCCGGACTTTGTAAGGTGTCACTTAAATAAACGGCACTCCAATCCATAATGGTCAATTCTGCCAAAACCAGACAGAGCGTAATAAGAAAAAATTTTAATATGGGTCGTGTCGGAAAGGCTAATATCGGAGCTTTCAAATCGGTATCCGGAATGCTCTTCCAGGTTCTCATTAATATTACATTCGAGACAAGGAGAAAAAGTACCAGGTACGTAATGTGCGTCTCTGGCGAAATGCCGGCACTTTTTATAAAACCGGCACCTACTGCTCCTATAATAGCACCCATACTAAACATAGCATGGCAACTGGACATGATCGATCGCTTATAACTTTTTTCTACAATAGCTGCTGAAGCATTTAGGGTAATATTGATAAATCCAAGAGCTAGGCCAACAATAAACATAGCGACATAAAAGAGCAGAATGCTATCCGCAAAAAAAGGAAGTATAAAAGTTATGGATTGAATCAATACACTAATTCCAGCCGATAGACCGGTTGGAAATCGATCCATGATATAGCTTGAAAATGGACTAATGATCAGACTACCAAAAGAAGATATTAATAAGGCTAAACCAATTTGACTGTCACTCATTCCCAATCCACTTTTTAATTCTGGTAATCGAGTGGACCAAGTGCTCATTAATAAACTAAGGGACATAAATCCGAAACCAACGATAATACTTTGTGGATGTGAAAAGAAAGTTTGGAGTGATTTGAGCATGCTGGTTGTTAGTGAGCTGCAAACCTATGGAATATTAAAAGAATCTCCGAGTGTTCTGGATTAATTCTCTAAACGAAAGGCTAGTATTCAGCTTCGATTTTTCGAAGTCTTTGGATATTCAGTTTTTCAATATCGGTCAAAAGGTTATCTACTTGATTTGATTTTGGAATATACCAGTCTTGAAGCTCAAAATAATTTTGTGTTTCTAAATTGGTAAAAGTACAACCGTGCTCTGCAAGAATCTCATTTTTCATTAAGCTAATCTCTTCCAGGTTGTATTGTTTTAATTCGTCCTGAGAAAAAAGCTTTAAAGTAGATTGTGGAAATACTCTTCCTGAGCTAACCTGGTTTTTATGGGAAAGATTTTTTAATGTACCAGAACTCATTATTTTATAATACTCGTAAAGTGTGCCTTCTACTTGAGTACGCATCTTTGAAGGATCTTCAGTGGCATCAAAATCTTCATCCAAAATTACTAAGTCTGACGGAAGTTGATCTGTTTTGAAAAAATCATGATATGCAATCTCTATAATTTCCTCGTTAAGCATATTGATGTTGGTACTGCCTTCGAAAGATAAGTTTTGTAGTCGTTTGGTCGCTAATAAGTTTCCGGAGGGAGAAAAGATATCCAGGAAGGTATTGCTCCAGTCATCATAAAAATCAAAATACTCATGAAAGACTAATCGGAACGTATCGATGGTACCGATTTCATGTATATGTAAATCAAATCCTTCCGATATTATTGAATCCGGTAAATAGGTTTTTATCTTTTGGTGGAGATCCGTCTGAGAAATATGGATAACCTGATGTTCTGCTACTTCAGCTAAAAAGTTACTAAAAGCTTGAATACGAGTTTTTTCATCACCGCTCTTTCCAATACTGGTTTTGACTTTCTTTGCTTGGCCATCCTTCGAAGCCATACTCCTGTTATCACTGCTGGAACAGCTAATGAGATAAGTCAAAATACAAATAAGTACAACGTATTTATGCATTTGGCAATATTAGAATTATTCAATTTTTAACCGCTGATTATTCAATTAATAAAAAACGTAATTTTTTTATGTTGATTGCTCGAACGGAACTAATTAAACTTTAAGGAGTCAATGGGTGATACTCAATATTTTAACTAGCTTAGAAAGCCTATGTTTCAAAAAAAGCCTAACATTTATAGCGCCCTATAATCATACCAAAGCCTGAATTTTGTGTCCTGGAGCTTTTTTATGACAGCTAAGACTTATGTTTTAATAAAATCGGTCGTTTTTATACTCATTTTGATTTTAGGTTTCCAGGAATTTGCTTTTATCTAAAATGTAAAGTATATTTGACATAATGTAAAATAAATCATCCTTTTTGTAAAATTAAGTTAACAAATATGAAAACAGCAGATCGCTCGAAAAGATGTGAAGATGAACATAATAAATTGATGAAAATCATTAATTATAGACTTCCACATAAGTTCAAAAAGATAGGACTCATTAGTGCTTTACTAATATTTGGGTTTTTAATCGCTTCTAAATTCTTAGGGTTTAACGATCCTATAGTAAAAGATTTATGTCGGTCTGCCATGTTGGTGTTTTTGCTAATGACTTCTTTGAGTAAAGACAGTGTAGAAGATGAATATATAAGCCATATAAGATCTCAATCCTATACTTTGGCATTTATATGTGCAACTGCTTATTCGATCTGTCTGCCTTTTATTGTATACCTGATGAATATCCTTATCGCTAACATTAGAAACGATGAAAGCATTGATTTTTATGAAGTATCTGCATTTGAAGTGCTTTTTATGTTGATCTGTTTTCAAATATTATTTTTTGAAACTTTAAAACGATATGGACGTGCGCAATAGAATAAAAGTTGAGCGAGCAGAATTAGACTTGACACAACAAGATCTCGCCATTAAAATTGGCGTATCAAGGCAGACGATTAATTCTATTGAAAAAAATAGATATATCCCTTCAACCATTTTAGCATTAAAACTTTCCTCTTTGTTTCAGAAAAATGTGAATGAGCTATTCTTTTTGGAAGAGACCGATTGAGTAGGAAAGACTATTTGTAAACATAGTTTTTCTGTAAAAAAAAATTAAAAGTCACCGCAATAATAATTGCCACAATTACTTTGGATAACTTATAATCTAAACCGAAATATTCGGTCACTAAATAAACCCCAAGGGTATTCAAGATTAAACTGCCAAGAGAAACCAAGGCATAACGAAATGCCTGATGTTGAATTTTTCGTTTGGTAGAATCAAAAACCCAATAGCGACCCAGTAAAAAATTAGTCACTGCACCTAGTGCTGCGCCAATCGCATTTGAAATGACATAATAAATACCCACCACTTCTGTTAGAAAAATAGTAACCAAAAAATCAACAGCTGTTCCAATCAGCGCAGCTACCTGAGCAGAAGCAAATAGTCGAGGTAAAGATTGTTTCTCGGAAAGGTCATTATTTGCTTGCTGTTTTGTCATCGATTGTTTAAATATAAAACAACAAGCTGTAAAATAAGATTGGCATAAATTCCGGCAAGCACATCGTCAAGCATTACGCCCCAGCCACCTTTAAGCTTTTCAAGGCGACGAATATATAAAGGTTTCCAAATGTCAAATATTCTAAATAACACAAAACCGAGCAGAAGGAAATATATATTGACGGGCAAAAATAAAATACTAATCCACATCCCAATGGCTTCATCAATTACCACCTTTGAAGGATCTTTTCCCCATTCAGGTTCTAATTGATCTGTTGCATAAACCCCAACAGAAAAAGTGATGAAGGTTATTCCAACCCACAACCAGCCATAGGTCAAAGCATCAGGGTTAAAATACTGCCAGATGTAAACCATAATTCCGGCAAGTAAAGCACCAGCTGTTCCTGGTGCAACAGGAGCATATCCTGCTCCAAAAAAGGTCGCTAATGTTTTATAGACTATTTTCATTTGGACAAAACTAAAGAGAATTTGGATCAAGGATGTTATCTTCCAAAAATTGTTGGATATCTTCTAGTGGAGTGTCCGGCTCGAACTGAGTTGCTGCACTAAATTTGACAGAGAGCTTGACGCCCTTCTTTTTATAACGCAATCCTTTTTTATCAAAAGCATCCCGAAAACCATCGATTTGTACTACGACCACAATGGGATTAAATGATTTAATCAGATTTGCTGCACCTTTTCGGACAGGAGCATTAGGAGCTGTTGTTCCCTGAGGAAAGGTGATCACCCAACCATAGCCCAAGGCTTTTTTAATTTTTGAAGGTGCTTTGATATCTGAGCTTCGAGCCACATCTTTTCCTTTATGTCGCCAAGCTCTTTTTACAGTGACGGCGCCTGCATAGGAAAAAACCTTTGGCAGCCAACCACTATCTTTCATCGTCTCTTCTGCAGCAATATAATAAGATTTCGCTCTGGGTAAGAGTAAATAAATCGGGCTGTTATTTTTTTTCAATCGCCATTTTGCTCTGGAAAAAGCATGATAAATGGCCATTACATCTGCAAAGTAAGTTTGATGATTAGAAACAAATAAAACATTGGTCTTCGGGAGATTCATCAAATGTTCCATCCCTTCTACTTTCGTTTTATTCACGATATTAAATCGCCGATAGGTCGCTGCACCAATAATACTAGTCAGCATTCTTTTTAACAGAATTACATTCCCAAAAGGGTCTCTGATACGCTGGCCCAATTTTGTCCTCGGAGGAGACAAAAAAGAACGTCTCTTCTTTCTTAAATCTGTTCGCATGGTAGTATTTGTTCAATCAAAATGCTCAGTTCTTCAAACTTAGCTCAAATCCATAACTTATCAAAATGGAGCCGGAGGTTTAAGATTATTAAATGAGGTTAATGTACTTTTTATACCTTTCTTCTATCTGAGACCTATCTGGTAATCCGCCTATATCATTAGATTCAATGCAAAAAGAGGCGGAGACGTTTCCATATTGGGCTGCAGTAATTAAATCTCCAGTCTCTTGGTAATAAACTAGAAAAGCAGTTGAAAAAGTATCTCCAGCTCCTGTAGCATCTATAACTTTTGTTTTAAAAGCAGGAATACTAGTTTTTTGTTGATTAAAATATAGATCGCAACCTTCCTCGCCTTTAGTAACTACCAAAATGTCAATGAATACAGCCATATCCTGTATAATTTGCTGGTCAAAATTGACATCCTCTTCACTAATAATGGTGATATCTGCTTTTGCCAGTAATTGATAATCCTTTAAAACCTCGTGGAATACTTTGCCGGATTCATCCCATCGTCGCATCCAGCCTTGTGGGTTGATACAAACCAGAGCGTTTTGAAAATGGTTTAAAAAATCGAAATGAACTTCATTTGCGATTGGGCTAATAAAAACCATTTTAGGATTATTCCAATTGGCGGGAAGATGCACTGGCTTAATATCCAGCGCTCGATTCAATAGATATTGTTGGCGTTGATTTTCGTTGTAAGTATTTTGAAAGACGGTGGTGTGTTCTGCGGTTACAGATTTAAATGTTATATCCTTAAAGAGGTCTCGAAATTGATAATCTGTTCCAACACTGGTTAACACAGCCGTTTCTAAATTTAATTTTTTTGCAAAAACTCCAGAATAGGTAACAGCACCACCGGGTAAAAATCCTGAAGGCTTGGTATCGTGGCAGGCATGACCGATGGTAAGAAAATCCATAAAGCAGAGGTGAGGAGTGAAAGGTGACGGGTGAGGAGTAGGTGATTACTCACCCATCACTCCTCACCCATCATTTCTGTCTAGTCGTAATAATCTAAGCCCAGGTGGGTAATTAAATCTTCTCCTTTCAAATGTCGAAGCGTATTTTTTAGTTTCATCATTTGAACAAAAATATCGTGGAAAGGAGGAAGTCCTTTTCCTGCTTGAGGAGATTTGAAATAAAACGATAACCATTCCTGGATACCACCCATTTCTGCTCTGGCTGCAAGATCTAATAAAATAGCTAGATCCAAAACAAGTGGTGCAGCAAGAATACTATCTCTACATAAGAAATCGACTTTGATCTGCATCGGATAATCCAACCAACCTCGGATATCAATATTGTCCCAACCTTCTTTTGCATCTCCACGAGGAGGGTAGTAGTTGATTCGAACTTTATGATATAAATCTTTGTATAATTCAGGATGCTTTTCTGGCTCTAAAATTTCTTCTAAAACACCAAGCTTGGAAACTTCTTTTGTTTTAAAATTATCTGGATCATCCAGAACTGCGCCATCACGATTTCCCAGAATATTGGTAGAAAACCAACCTTCAATTCCTAAGGATCTTGCTTTCAAACCAGGAGCTAAAATTGTTTTCATTAAAGTCTGTCCGGTTTTGAAATCTTTACCACAGATCGGTACACCTAAATCTTTAGAAAGCTGAACCAATGCAGGAATGTCGCATGATAAATTAGGTGCGCCATTCGCATAAGGAACGCCTTTTTTAATAGCTGCATAAGCATAGATCATACTAGGTGCAATATTCGGATCATTCTTGCGAAGTCCTTCTTCGAAACTTTCTATCGTCTTATGCACTTTGGACTCTTTGATATAAATCTCCGTCGATCCACACCAAACCATAACGAGTCGATCACACTTATTGGTTTTTTTGAAATTATCGATATCTCTCATCAAGGCTTTGGCAAGCGCCATTTTTGTTTTACCTTTTTTGATATAAGTACCGTCTAACTTCTTGACATATTTTTTATCAAAAACCGCTTTCATCGGTTTGATCTTTGACAATTCTCTTTTCATTTTATTGAGCAGTTCTTTTTCAAGAACTCCAGCATGCATTGCTGCTTCATATACGTTGTCTTCAAAAATATCCCAACCTCCAAAAACCATGTTTTTGAGGGGTGCTAATTCGATAAAATCTTTGACTTTAGGGTTTCTTTTTTCTGTTCGTTTCCCCAAACGAATCGTTCCCATTTGAGTAAGAGATCCAATAGGTTGTGAAAGTCCTTTTCTGACGGCTATAACACCAGCTACAAAAGTGGTTGCAACGGCTCCCATACCGGGAAGCAAAACGCCTAACTTTCCTTTTGGTTTTTTCAACATAGTAAGTTTTAATTAATTTATTTTCGTTTTAAAAGTAATTTTCCTAATTCCTAATTCCTAATTCCTAATTCCTAATTCCTAATTC
>CAYXQH010000121.1:0-12260 GCA_964467425.1 uncultured Saprospiraceae bacterium | reverse complement strand
CTAGTTAGTAATAAAGTAAAAAAAATCACATAAGATATTTAGGGTGAGTGTTTGTTCATAGTTTTTGTTTTTTGTTTTGTCCCCCCGATGAACTCGGGGGGATTTTTTTTTCTCCAAAAAAACAAAACGCTCAAAATATTATTACTGTCCCTCAATCATTTATTTTTTAAATATTCTCTCGTTCTTCTGGATTCTCTAGGCTGACTGGTTAGATGTATTGATTGCTGCCTTTGAGATGATAATATGTAAGGGTAGAGTGTTTTTTATATGTTTCAATTGATCCCCGTCCCGGTCACTATCGGGATAGGGAACTCTTAAAACGCAAAGCACTCTTTGACCATAGATAGTGTTTGTTCATAGTGTTTGTTTTTTGTTTTGTCCCTGTCAATGCCAGTTGACAGGGTTTTTTTATGCTCCGATTTCAGTTCCTTGAAATAAAGTCTTTTATCTTTGTGTTATGAAACGATCATGATTTTATTTAATCATACTTTTATACAAGTAAATGATTAAAAAAATCATGAGAGAACATAGTGGTTCCATGGGTGCAGTCCCGATAGCTATCGGGATTCTGCATACTTTTTAATTGCAGAATAATTTTAAACACATGAATAAAATAGCCGATATGCGAGAAGACTATAAATTAAAGTCGCTCGATAAACATGACGTTTTAAAAAATCCAATAGATCAATTTAAGATTTGGTTTGAGGAAGCTGTAAAAAGCAAGATGCCCGAAGCGAATGCAATGACATTAGCTACCGCTTCGAAAAATGGATTTCCTTCTGCCCGAACCATTTTGTTAAAAGAAATAACCAAAGATGGATTTATTTTTTATACCAATTATAAAAGTAGAAAAGGGCAAGAGATGAAAGAAAATCCCAATGTAGCCTTAGTATTTACCTGGCTGGGATTACAAAGACAAGTTCGGATTGAAGGGACGGTTTCTAAAATAACAAGAAAACAATCGGAGCAATATTTTCAAAGCCGACCGATAGGCAGTCAGATTGGAGCCTGGTCTTCACCGCAAAGTACAAGAATAAATAACCGCGAAGAATTAGAAGAGCAGGTCGACGCGATAAAAAAACGATTTAAATCAAAAAAGAAATTACCGATACCACCATTTTGGGGAGGGTATAAAGTAAAACCTACTTCTATCGAATTTTGGCAAGGGCGAAGTTCTCGGTTACATGATAGAATCTGTTATCAAAAAGAAAAACGTAGTTGGAAAATCGAACGCCTGGCGCCGTAGTCATATCATTAAATCTGTTATTTTTTGTTATCTTCATCTTAGTAGGAATTATTTTAATCAATATTGGAGATTGAATATTCATGATTCAATATTCTTTCGAGCACTACTAATTGCAAATCTAATATTTTAAACCTCTATGACTCCTCAACAAAAACTGGAGATTTTAGTTGCTAAACTGGAAAAACTTCAACAGGCACATCAGAATACAAGCATCGAAATTGTTCGGTTGAGAGAGGAGGTGAAATCTTTGCAAAAAATATTAGGAATACCTAAAAGCCCATCTACTACTTATAAAGAATCCTCTATTGATGAAATTCCGGTTGCGAAGGTTAAAGAAGAGCAAATCCCGGAAATAAATATTGATTTCGAAAAATCACCTAAAACCATACCCCCGCCACTACCAGGTAAATCAGAAATAAGTCAAAGTACTCCTGTTACTCCGCTTGCGACAAAAGCTAAAACAAAAAAAGCATTTGATTTAGAAGCGTTCATCGGCGGTAACCTGATTAATAAAATTGGAATCTTGATTTTGATAGTGGGGATTGGTCTCTTTGTAAAGTATGCAATTGACAATGGTTACTTTCCTCCACTGATTCGATTAGTGCTCAGTTTTTTGGCAGGTTTGGCACTCGTTGGAATCGGGTATTGGCTGAAGCCTAAATACAAAACATACAGCGCAGTATTATTTAGCGGTGGAATGGCAGTGCTTTATTTCTCTGCTTATGGCGGCAATGCCTTTTATGATCCAGTCTTATTGCCACGAGTGACCAGTTTTATTTTGATGGTCGTTTTTACAATCGTTACAGTGATCGCAGCAATGCTTTATAGTTTAGAAATCATTGCCTTATTAGGTTTGGTCGGAGCTTATGCTGTTCCATTTCTTTTGGGAGATGATTCTGGAAATTTTAAATTATTACTTTCTTATATCGCCATTATTAATACCGGAGTATTAGCGGTGTCAATTCGACGCAATTGGAGGATTACATTGTATTCCGGCATCGTGTTGACCTGGCTGATATTTTCATTTTGGGTTTTGGTAGAATCCGATCCTGGAGATTTGAACATCGCATGGCTGTTTAATGTGCTTTACTTTTTGATTTTTTATGCTGCGCTAATTGCTTACAATTTGTTGAACCATAAAAAGTTTACCGTTGATAATGTGATCTTTATAACGCTGAACGCTTTTATTTTTTTTGGAATAGGGATGTATTTATTAGAGGAGCATGGTGCTGAAAAATATCAAGGTTTATTTACATTAGGAAATGGTGCACTTCACCTTATAGTGGCTTTAAGTTTATATAGAAAACAAGCAGATAAAAAATTGTTTTATGTGCTTTCCGGTTTATTCTGGTTATTCTTGACGATTTCGATAGGTGTTCAATTTGATGGAGAAGTACGCCCTATGTTATGGTTGGGGGAAGCTGCTTTATTGTTCTGGATGGGAAGGCGATTTAAAATTAAACTGTATCAAGTCGCCTTTTTAATAGTACTGTTTTTTGGAATGGCTTTTCTATTAGGATCCTGGCTCAAAGGATATTATGAAAGCTCAGTTCATCATAGCTTGTTTCTAAATAAATACTTTTTGACTTCCTTGGTTGCCATGTTGACTTTAGGATTAATATTTTGGGTGAATCAAAAATGGAAAGA
Organism: uncultured Saprospiraceae bacterium; assembly: GCA_964467425.1. Lineage (GTDB taxonomy): Bacteria > Bacteroidota > Bacteroidia > Chitinophagales > Saprospiraceae > JAHDHW01. Next base: position 9,367 of record CAYXQH010000121.1, on the reverse strand, counting down.
CGATTGGGCATTGACACCAGTTATTAATCTGATGATACCCATCTTGTTTATTGGTACTTTATACTTTTCATTCTTTCATGAAATCTACCATCAATTTGATCAGCAGTTTTTAAATAGTGAAGTCAATAATGCTTATAACTATTCAATAAATAAATTTAAGTATGTTTGGCTGATCAATTATTCCTTCTTCTTTGTCTTTTTGCTGATGATTTTCAATAGGTATTATTTAAAAAATAAAATTGTCGGCTTACTCTTGGCAGGACTGACCTTATTGATAACGATTGTTTTTCTTACGATTGGAATGTTTGAACTCAATCATTTACGCGCAAATTATTTAAACCCGGAAAGGAGTCCGGAATTTAGTGAGACCTCCTATTGGATTTGGATTCGATACATTTCTTATCTCTTTGTTGCTGGAGCTTTATATGCATTGTACCGTTCATTGCATTGGTTTGAAAATATTAAGAACGCTAAGATATTTTATCAGCTTTTCGTCTATTTAGTTGTACTGATTATTCTTTCGAATGAGCTAACCACCTTTATGACGATGGTTGTTGGTGTAGAGACAGGGAGTCTTACTTATAAAGTTGGCTTTAGTATTCTTTGGGCTTTATATTCACTCGTGATGATATTTGTTGGATTTCGAAAAAGATCAAAGTTGCTGCGTATATCGGGGATGGTGCTTTTTGGAGTTACGTTAATAAAAGTATTCTTTTTCGATTTGGTGGACATCTCTACAGAAAGTAGAATATTACTCTTTGTAGCAATAGGCGTTTTGCTATTGATTACTTCTTATTTATACCAACGATATGGAGATGTTTTGCTTGGAGAGGAAGAAGAGCTAGATAAGCTATCAAGCGAGAAAGAAACAAGAGAATAAGTTAGCAAGTAAACAGGTTAATAAATGTGTTCACTTGCTAACTTGATTAGTTTCTTCTAGCAAAAATGATCAAAAGCCATTTTTAAATTGGCAGCGATGATTTCTGCAGATCGACCTTCAATATGATGTCTTTCTAAAAAGTGGACTAATTTTCCATCTTTAAATAATGCAATAGAAGGAGAAGAAGGAGGATAAGGCAATAAAAATTCACGCGCCTTTTCCGTTGCTTCTTTGTCAACCCCTGCGAAAACAGTAGCTAATCCAGAAGGTTTCTTTTCATTTTGCAAAGCCATATTCACGCCTGGACGTGCATTCGCAGCGGCACAGCCACATACAGAATTGACAACAAGCAAAATAGTACCTTCACTATTATCTAAAGTTTCGATGACCTGATCCGGAGTAGTAAGGGATTGTACCCCAATGTCATTCAATTCTTTACTCATGGGAGCAACAAGTTCTGCTGGATACATATTTTTAATTTTTTTGTTTTTAAAATTTACTATAATAAAACATTGATAATCAGCAAATTGTTGTAGAAAATTCGAACAGACCGCTGATTTTTCAATCTGGTACAAAATTACATCTTTTTTTATAGAACGCAAAAAGCCTTCTAAACTACAAAAGAAAGGGAAAATGTATAAAATTTTAACTGAAATTAGTACGTTTGTACCTGTACTTCAGTCTTACCACAAAATTAAACTAATCTCAGTAGTTTTGTACCTATTGTATTAAACCCTTTAATCATGAAAAACAAGCTCATTTTATTGAATTTTGTATTGCTAACCTTTTTTGCCATTTACAACATTTCATGTACTGCAGATAAATTACCTGAGCCTATGGCTGGTATTGAATGCAATGATCATAATGCAACGTATGACGGAGATGTAAAAGCAATTATTGACGCCACTTGTGCGCTGGTCGGCTGCCATGTGACAGGAGGCGGAGCTCCTGGCGTATTTGAAGATTTTGCTGGCTTAGCGGACTATACTAATAACGATCCAAATGGATTTAGAGACAGAGTGATTGTTTTGGTGGATGATCCGGATAGTGGAATGCCTCCAGATTGGGATACCAATCCTGGTCCTAAGGATTTGACAGCCGAACAATTTGAAATCTTTAAATGCTGGGTAGACTCCGGTTTTCCAGAAAACTAAATTAACGAATTGAAACTCAAGAAATCATGATAAAAAGACTTTTACCTTTTTGCATATGCTTTGTGCTTTGCCTTGTTTTGAATGCACAGGAGGATGTTTTTGAAACCTTTAAAGACACCCGAGTTATTAATACGCATTCAGTTGAAACCCTACACTCCGGAAAAATGGATATTCGAATCGGACATCGATTTGGTAATCTTGTCGGAAGTTCAGGAGGGTGGCAAACGTTTTATGGTTTAGAAAATGCAGCTGATGTTATGATTGGTGTCGAATATGGAATTTCCAGATCATTAACAGTAGGTATCAACCGAACCAAAGGTTCCGGGCCACTCAAAAGATTGGTCAACGGAATTGTAAAATACAAACTCCTCAAACAAAAGGAAGATGATTCTATGCCACTAACCTTAACAGTGCTTGGTGTAGCTTCTGCTTCGACTATGGGAAAGAGCACCAATCCGGAAGTGCTTAACTTTTTTTCCAGCAATTCTCATCGATTTATTTATACAGGTCAATTATTGATTGCTCGAAAATTTTCTGATAAGTTTTCTTTACAAGTAATACCTTCCTACACACATAGAAATGTAGTAGGTTTTAATGATGATAATGGCTTGATTAGTTTGGGGTTTGCGACTCGTATCCAATTGACAAAAGTATTTGGATTGATTGTCGATGGGACCTTTCCGTTTTCTGAACTGAGAACGTCTGATAATGGCTATTATCCTGCGATTGGTGTTGGCTTGGAGATTGATACAGGAGGACATGTTTTTCAAGTCAATTTTACAAATGCAACAGGAATATCAGAGACAGATTATATTCCAAATACATTTGCAGATTGGGGGGAAGGAGAGTTTCGATTAGGATTTACGATTTCGAGAACCTTTAATCTTTGATGAATACTATATTATCATGAAGAAAATAATTTTATTTCTATCTATAGTTTTTACGGTTATCTTATTTAGTAGTTTGAATTGGAATAATCTTTCGGCAGCCTTTGGTGAAAATAGTTCAGTATTAGATACAATGGTTTCATTCGGAGCGGATTTGCCTAATCATATGCCGGATAAAAATGTAGCAGGGGCAAGTGCTGAAAAAGGGGAGGAGATCGTAAAACGTGGAATCACTGCTAAGCCTTCGGGTAAAGGAGAAACTAAAAAGCAAAGTAATCATTTTGTTTGTACCTCTTGTCATAATGTCGAAAAGGAAGATCCTGATTTGGCGAACACCAGTCCGGAAGCCCGATTGAAATATGTCAGCGAAAAAGGGTTGCCTTTCTTACAAGGTACTACCTTATATGGAGCTGTAAATCGTAGTAGTTTTTATAATGATGATTATGAAAAAAAATATGGAGAACTGGTGGAGCCCACTCGAAATAATCTTAGAGAAGCGATTCAGCTATGCGCTGTAGAGTGTTCGCAAGGTCGTATTTTGAAAGACTGGGAATTAGAATCTGTACTTCGATATCTTTGGACACTGGAGCTTAAAATGGGGGATTTAAAACTTTCTCAAGCTGAATATAAAAAACTGGATGATTATAGAAAAAGTAAAAGCGAAAACAAAGCCGCTGTTGAATTGATCCAGTCAAAATTTCAAAAAGGCGCTCCTGCTCATTTTGTGACGCCGCCAGAAAATCGAAAAAAAGGTTATGGGCTAACAGGTAACCCGGAAAATGGAAAATTGATCTATGAGTTGAGTTGTTTACATTGCCATGAGCATGAAGTGTTCTCTTCCTATAATTTAGATCATTCCAAAGACACTTTTAAATATTTGAAAAAGCATTTTAAAAAATATACCCGATATTCCGTTTACCAGGTCGCCAGATATGGAACCTCTCCTTTACCCGGTAAGCGTGCCTACATGCCGCAGTATACAAAAGAGAAAATGAGTGACCAGCAGATGGAAGATTTACGAGCTTATATTGAGCAGGAAGCAAGGCGAAATTAAGAGCTTAAGGAGGCTTGAGGATTAAACTTAAGCCTCCTTAATATCTACACCTCCCATCCATATTTCTCCCAGTCCTCTTGATAATCAATGTCGGAGAGTTCTTGCAAAAGATGATAAGACTTTTTTAGTTTATTAATAGCGGTAATGGTTTGTGGTAAAACCTGCTCTGTGCTCCAATCGATATTTTCAAAAACAGAAGGTTCATATTCATTCATACCGATTAAGTAATAACCGCCGTCTATTGCCGGACCAATCACAAAAGGCGTAGAATCTAGCACTGAAAAAGCCTCTTCCACGATTTCGGTATTTAAAGAAGCGCAGTCACTTCCGATGATTACTACTTTTGAATTGCTTTGAAAAGCGAGTTGGAAAGCTGCTTTCATTCGGTCACCCAGATCTCCGTTGTTTTGTAAATGCTTTTGAAAATCATCGTTGGACCACTTATCCTCCTGACTAATAAAATTACTGTAAAACAGAAAGCGATTGGTAGGGATAGCGGTCGCAATTTTTCGAGTATGATCGAGGAGCGAAAGATATATTTTCAAAGCTTGCTCATCACCAAGCGTACTGGCAAGCCGTGTCTTGACTTTTCCAAGCTCAGCGTTTTTAATAAAAATAAGAAGGGCAGAAGTATTCAAATTTTCGATGATTCAGGTTTTACGGATTAAAAGTTCGGCAAGGTAAAAATAAAAATGGCCAGATACCTAATTAGGAACTGACCATTTTTTGATATATATCTTTTAAGTAACATTTCTTAACTCTGTCTAGTCGCTTTTATCTCTACCATACAATTCGTCTTCGTCCACCTTGTTGACGGTCGAACCATCTTTAAGCGATCGCGAAACGACATTATAAGGCCCTGTAACCACTTCATCACCATCTTCCACACCATTCAGAATTTGAATATAAGAATCATCCTGGATACCCGTTTTTACTTCAACCATAATTGCAGAATCACCTCTACAAACAAAGACTACCTCTTTCAAACTATTCTCCTCTTCTTTCTCTTGGTCTTTCCCTTTTTTAGGTCCACTCTTTTTTCTGTTCTTTCGTTTCTCGTCTTTGTCTTCCCGTGTCGTAACCGATTGAATAGGAACACTCAAAACATCTTCTTCTGTATTGGTAAATATTTCAACAGATGCCGACATGCCCGGACGGAAAGGAAAGCCTTTTTTACCTTTCATTAAGTCTGCATAGGATGTACCGTCAATTCTGATTTTTACAATAAAATTAGTCACCTGATCGGTTGTCAAAGAGGCTGTTGCAGTGTTGCTTGCGGAGTTGGCGACCTGGGTGACAATACCTTTGAATTTTCGATCAAGATAAGCATCAACTTCAATATCGACAGGATCTCCTGTTGAAACTCTAAGGACATCATTCTCACTAACATCGACTTGGACTTCCATAGAATTAAGGTTAGCAATCCGCATCATCTCCGTACCGCTCATCATGGATGTTCCAACCACTCGTTCTCCTTGCTCTACATTCAATAATGAAACAACTCCAGTCGTCGGTGCAAAAATCGTTGTTCGGCGAAGACTGGTGTTCAATTCTTTTAAAGAGGCTTCTGCACTTTTAATGGTGTATTGCGCTGCTTCTGTACTTTGCTTAGCGGATTCCAGATTGGCTTCTGCTGATTTCACATTGGCAGTAGAAGATTTTAAATTTGCTTTTAGACCATCAAGCGCCGACAAAGAAGCGTCAAAATCAGCATTCGAAATAACGCCGTCTTTATGGAGGTCGATATTTCTATTATGAATAGCTTGCGTATTTTTGAGTTGCGCATCAATTTGTTCTTTTTGAGCAACCGCTTGCGTGAGCTGCGCTTTGCTTCGTTCAATGCCAGATCTTGAATTAGCTAGATTTGCTTTCGCATTATTAACTGCAGCAACACCTCTTTCTACCTGTGATTGATAAGCGTCTGGATCTATCTTGGCTAATAGCTGTCCTAAAACAACCGAGTCACCTTCTTCGACCTGCAGTTGTACGATCTCACCAGATACATCAGAACTTATTTTAACTTCTGTTTCCGGATAAATTCGACCGCTTGCAGAAACGGTTTCTTTGATCGTTCGCAATTCAGCAGATTCGACGCTGACTTTTGCACCCTTTGATTTTCCACCTCGGGTAAAATAAGCTACAGCAACCAACAGAATTACTGCTGCGATCAAAATATAAATTAATAAGTTTTTTCTCTTTTTTGCCATGATATCTTTTGGTTTGGTTTGTTGTTTTCGTTTGTTGAAAAACTGTTTCTTATAAAGTGATTTTTTTACCTTGGTAAAATTCAACAATTTTCAGTTTATATAAAAAATCAAATTTGGCAATCGTCAAGTCAACAGCAGAAAGATCCATTTGATTTTTAGCAGAGGTATACTCAAAAGTATTAGCAGCACCGAGGTTGAATTTTTTCTCTGTGTTTTCATAAGAAGCTTGTAAAGCCTCTAATGTTTTTTCTGCAGCCTCTAATTGCTTTTTAGCAGCCTTGGCATCTGCGATTGCTCGTTGAACATCGTTTTTCAACTGTTGCTTGGTTTGCTCTAATGCAATCTCCGTATTGATGATTCCAAGCCTTGCTCTTTCGATATTGATATTGTTTCGATGTTTGTTATAAATAGGAACACCGATACTCACGCCAATACTTTGTCCAAAGTTATCATTAAGTTGATCTAAATAGGAACGGTCACCGAATTTAAATCCATTGATTTGATAAAAGGCAACGGATGCATCTGCACCAGCAATATTTACTAATTGAGGAGGACCGAGTTCAAGCTGCCCCGGATCAGTGATATTGGTCGGGTCAGGTATTCCTGTAGCATAATCTGTTCTTAAATTTCCAAACAATGAAACGGTAGGAAGTTTTCCGGATTTTGCGATATCAACATCTAAGCCAGCACTTTGTATTCTAAGTTCACCAGCTTTGATGCTAGGTTGATTTTGTAAAGCTTGTTGATAAACCGATTTCAATTCAAGTACGTCAATATCAGAATCTGTTGGTATAGTAATATCTCCAGGTTTTTGAATTACTAAATCATAATCAGGCTCTACTTGTAATAGGTTTTTAAGATTTAGATAGCTAATTGCAACGCTGTTTTGGTTGGTGATGACCTGTTGCTCGTTTTGAGCTTGAGTTGCTAGAATTTGAAGGCGATCGTTTTCAGGAAGAGAACCTGCTTGAATTAAGCGATTGGTTTGCTTTAATTGTTCTTGTGTTTGTTCTAATCGCTTAGAAGCATTTGTGAGTTGTTCTTCAGCGAAAAGAATATTCAGATAAGCAGCTGCAACGTTTAACGAAAGCGTTCTTGCAATATCATCGGTTTCTGCTTTCTGAGCAGCAAGGTCGAGTTTGCTTTGTTTGATCGTATTATTAATTCGACCTCCATTATAAAGCGTATAATCTGCGCCAATTGAAATACCATTTGTTCCTCTGGACTGCGCTTGGAAGGTATTCGTGGTTGGATCAATGGTACGACCAAATGAATAACCTCCGGAAACGCTTCCACTAATACCAGGCATTCGTTCCATCTTGCTTTGTTTTTCGGTAAGACGGGTATTCTCTATTCCGATTTCAGCTTGTTTCATGCTCAGACTGTTCTGTTGAGCATAGCTAATACATTTTTCCAGAGACCAGGTTTCCTGAGCTTCACTTGAAAAAAGGGTGGCAATACATAAAATTGCGGCTAAAAGGTATTTTTTTATCATGAGCAGATCTTTTAATTTACTTTCACAATAATAGAAATCAGTTTTGAAAAAGGATCAAATTTTATATCAAGTCTTTATAATCTTGGATTAAATTTATCAAAATACAGATATTGAGTGGTAAAAATGATTAGCTTGGGCTTGCAAATTAGCTAAAAGCCTGTTTTTTTGTAAATATATTTATTTAAAAATGAATCGAACTCCTGATCGGGCATACTTTGATGATCGAGAACTCGCAATAATGGATTTTGCTGCACATTGGCATCGTGCCCAAAAGCGAAAATTTACTGGTGAGCCGTATGTAAACCACCTCGCTGCAGTTGCAAAAACGGTAAAAACATATACAAAGAATAGCTTGATGGTTGCAGCTGCTTTTTGCCATGATTTATATGAGGATACGGTTGTGAAAGAGGCAGATCTTTTGAAAACCTTAGCTGATGCAGGGTATGATCCAAAAGAAGTGGAAAAGATTAATAAAATGGTTTGGGAGTTGACGGATGAGTATGAGAAAGAAAAATATCCAGATTTGAATCGCCGACAAAGAAAAACACAGGAAGCTCAGCGATTATGGATGATTAGTGGAGATGCTCAAAATGTGAAATATGCTGACTTGATTGATAATTCGACAGACCTTTCCATAAATAATAAAAGTTTTGGTAAAAAGTATCTGGAGGAGATGATTCAGATTCTTGAAAAAATGGATAAAGGCTTGCCAATACTTTACCAAAAAGCATTACAAACGGCGGAAGAAGTAGGAGAGGTGTTGGCAAAGGATTAAGAAGTCAAAGATAGTTAAGAGGTTCTTAGTCAGTTGAGCTGAAAATTAAAGGAGAGAATCTTTCGCCATTGCCAGTTTAATACGCAAAGGTAATCTACTCGCTATTTTATTCACCCAGTGAAATCGCCAATCCGGAATCAAATACGTTCTTTTTTGGAGCATTGCTTTATAGGTGTCTTTTGCAACCCGTTCTGCACTGACTCTTGTCCAATGATCAAAGAGTTTTGACGTTTCCATTTTTGCTCGTTTTCTAAACCCTGTTCTGACCGGAGTAGGGCAAACCGTAGTCACTCTTACTTTTGAACCTTTATCTTTTAGTTCGTAATTAATGCCTTCGCCTAAATGTAAGACAAAAGCTTTGGTGGCAGCATATGCTGCGAGATACGGACTCGGAAAAAATGCCGAAAGTGATGCGATATTGATAATGTGTCCCTGATCTTTTAAAGTCATTTCTTTTAAAAATAATTTAGTTAACCGGTAGACTGTTCTGACATTGAGGTCAATCATTGCTAGTTCGTCCTGCTCATTTGTTTCTTGGAAATATCCAAAGGTTCCAAATCCTGCATTATTAATTAGGACATCAATGGTCCATTCTTTTTTCTGAATAATTTGGTATAACTCATCAGCAGCCGAAGCTTGTGATAAGTCTTTTTGTAGCGTATAGATTTTAGATGTTGGAAAAGCGGCGTGTAGAGTATTGTAAGCTTGAGATAATTCTTCTTGCGGTTTGGAAACGATGACTAAGTCATAACCTTTTTCTAAAAATACTTTTGAAAGTGCAAGACCAATACCACTTGAGCCACCAGTGATTAATACGGTTGCCATAGATTTTTAATTGAATTAATTAAAAACCTAAGATATAGTTTTTAATATGAAAAAAGAGAAATAGATTACCTGTCTACCTGTCTACCTGTC
>CAYXQH010000120.1:0-12333 GCA_964467425.1 uncultured Saprospiraceae bacterium | reverse complement strand
TTGTTGCTTAAGAAACCTTAACGGTCGCTTCTACAAAGTCTAGATTATCTCGGTTATTGGAATCCCAATAGACAAAAGATAAAGTACCTTCAGTTAGAATGGTCATGGTCAGGTTTGTACCCACACCGAAAAAAGTTTTACCTTCATCCAGTGTTCCTATCAGACTACCAAAAAGGAATTTGTAATCTCCCTGAGCGTGTAGTCCAAAGTCTTTTCCAAGAGGGTTTCCTAAACCATTGGCGTTAGATGCTCTGTCTTGCGCACCCGCAGCCCAAATGTCCTTTTTAGAAGCTGAGACATTAATTACATTTCCTGGCTTTAATTTGATTCCAGTGTTTAAAGGTTTCCCTCCTGTTGAGGAATTTTGTTTTGCATTGACATTAAATTTTTTAGTCATGATTTTAAGGGGTTAAAAGAGGTTAGAAATTGTTTTTTGGAGTTTGTTTTTTTAATAAAAAAACCTGCAGGTTTTCGATCAGATAGCCTACAGGTTTTTGACCAAGTCTTATATATGATTAAGATTAGTAACCATAGTTGGGATTCGTCTGATAGAAGAAACCGAATTGTTTGCAATACCCATAGATTTTGGAGTTGGGTAATGTCCAGGGCCTAATCTTACATATGCTCCTTTATAATTTGGGTGATGAAAAAGTTGCCAGATACCAGATTCGATGATACAAGATGATACTTCATTATCTATCCCTTTTTTTAATTTTGGTACATCATTGTGGAGCGGCCCAGAGCTTTCTTTTGTATAATCAGCACCAGTGTAAAGGTAGATGGTTGCTTCTGTTGATGCTGCTGGAACATTTAATGCTACTGCTTTTGTGCTTGCTTTTTTTGAAGAGGTTGCTGCTTTCATTTTTAATAAAATTTAAGAGTTAAAAAATAAATGTAATTCGACCATTAATAACAAGGACCTTGAAAAGGTTACCCTTAGTTTTGAAAATATTTTTTTAGAGTCCAAAGAAGTCGTATATTAAAGCAGTGGATGCTGTTTGCCCTTATAAAACAGAAACCCAAATAAAATGAATTGAGTTTACAGGTAACCTTTTTTATCTTTTAGATATTAATGCTCGTAACCAATTTTTTTAACCCCTTAAAACAAACATTATGAGCCAACTCATGAAGGCCATTAAATTGCCTAGTTTTCAACCTGGCGGCCAATCCATCGTTTTTTTTATTCGTAATCTTATTCGAAGTATTCTTAATTTTTTTAAATCCCTTTTCGGGCTCACCGGCAATCCTCTTACCGAGCGACCTAAAGTAACAAGAGTAAAGGTGGCTGTTGTTAGTGGAGGAGGCCCTCCTACAAAAGACACTTCTCATATTAATTTTGAAGGAGTAAGTGATGTCACTTCTGCTGAATGGAATGCGTTTACTCAAATACATTTGAAATTTGGAGATCAAGGTGTTGAATCAGATTGGTATGCTATATTTGATGCAACAGTAAATGGAAATAATGGCATCACCGGTCCTACATTTGACTCAGGGCCTAATCATTTTGGAGCGATAGAATATGTCGCTGAAGGTATTCAGGCGAAATTGAAAAACGCCCATGACAATGGTATAACAGGTGTTCCTTTGCGATTATACAATTCGAATCTTGATTATAACCGTCCTGGTCACGATGGATATGATCCAAATAAACCGAATAATCCATACATCTTTGGAACAGGGTTTTCATATGGTGGCCCTGTAAACCTCCACTCTAATGGTTAAGTATGCGAAATAGATTGTGGAGATTTTTTCTAAATAGTAAACGTGTTTTACTCCTGAGCTTTTTAAGTATCAGCCTCGGTGCTCAAAACACACTGGATCTGGATGCAAACATAAAAGGCGACACCTTATTGGCTAGGTCATTTCTAGAAAAAGAAAAAATGTTGACCGACGAAGGAAATTTTGTAGCAGCCGTCGAGGTGATAGAGGAAGCGCAGGAATTATATGCCAGGCATGGACTTTGGGAAGCTGCAATTAAGTGTGCGGTTAAGAAGTCGAAGGTGGCCGATAATTTAGAAACAATAGACTTTAAAACTAAATACGCCCAAGAAGCTATTCAATTAAGCCGTCAATATTTACCTGAAAATCATCCACTACTTGCCTCTGCTTTTCGTCAAAAAGCAGAGGTAATGATGATGGTAGAAAACTTAGATTCTGCCAATTATTTTTTAAATAAAGCAATACCCATTTTTAAAAAAGCGGAGGATTGGACGGAACTAGGATGGAGTGAAATTATTTTAGGTGTTAACTTTCTTAATCAATCCCAATTAGATTCGTCAAATGTTCATTTTTTAAAAGTTCAGAAATTATTAGAACAAAAGGTCTTGTCAAAAGAAGATGATCTGAATATTCGGGTGACAGTACTCAATCTCTTAGGTGTCCAGTATCAAATACAAGGAGATTTTGACAAAGCCATTATTAATACACAGCAAGCATTAGCATTGGATTTGGATAAAGCGGTTTTGACAAGAGAAGATTCCTCTTATATTTCTGAACACTACAATAATTTAGGTGCTTTTTTTTATAAGAAAGGTGATCATCAAAAAGCTTATGATTATTTTATTCAAGCGACCTCTTATCTGCATGTAAATTCAGCAGATCCTTTAATATTGAATAATATTGGAGAATTGTTAAATCGCCAAAGAAAATTTAAAAAAGCGATACGCTATTTTCAACAAAGTATAAACCTTACTAGCGATAAATCAGAATTATCCAAATTACAGATCAATGCGCTAAATGGCTTGGGTATCTCTTATAGAGAATTAGGGCTTTATGACGAAGCCATCTCTAATTGTCAACAAGCCATAAGCCTTCCTTCAGATTATAGACAGGCCATTTCCTTGAGTACCATTGGTGTAACTTATTTAAAAAATAAACAGGCAATCAAAGCAATAGAATATCTGAATAAAGCTTTGGCGGCCTATAAGAAAGATTCAATAAATTTAGTTAATGCTTCCTTTTTCGATTCAAGGATATACTATCAGTTGGGAGAGGCACATGCTTTGAAAAAACAATTCAATACGGCTTTAGAATTTTATCAAAAAGCTTTAGCTGCCAATCATTCTAATTTTTCTGAAAATCAGAACCTCATAAAAAACCCGTCTTTATCGGGAGTTTATGAACCTATCTTTTTTTTAGAAACTATACATTCGAAAGCTAAAGGGCAAGCTTCATGGACTGATCAGGCTAAACAACAAAAAGCAGCACTGGCTACTTACCAATTAACCATTCAATGGATCGATACTTTGCAGGAAAGCTATGTGACAGAAACGGCCCAATTAGATTGGAGTGCAACGTTTAAACCCATTTATGAAGGGGCTATTCAAGTGGCATTTAGACTTTATCAAAACACAGGAGATCCAGAATACCTTGAATCAGCTTTTGCTTTTTCGGAGAAAAGTAAAAATGCAATTTTGCTCGAAGCATTGAAATCTAAGGAAGGTCAGGGGTTGGCTGATGTGCCGGATCATTTAATCAATAAAGAAAAAGATTTAAATCTGGATATTGCTTTTTACGAAAAATCTTTACAAAAAGCTCAACAACAAAAAGCAGCAGATAAAGTCCGCTTATATCAACAATATCTTTCAACCACCAGACTAGAACTTGCGACTTTAAAAGAACAATTGGAACAAGATTATCCAACGTTTCAGAATTGGAAGTATGGTGGTGGAACAATTTCCATCGGAGCTGTTCAGTCTAAATTACTGGATAAAGAAACGGCTTTACTTGAATATTTTATTGGAGATAGTAGTGCTTATGTTTTTGTGATTAGTCAGCATTCGGCTGAAATGTTTGCGCTTGATTCCCCTTCTGAAATTGATCCTTTGGTCAACGATTTTCGAGAATCGCTATTAGATCCTAGTGCATTTGAACGCAATGCAAAAAGTGCAATAAAAGACTATTATCAAAAAGCAATCAAAGGGTATAAAACAATTTTACAACAGTCCATTGAAATATTACCTGCTACCGTTGAGCAATTAATCATTATACCGGATGGTGTATTAAATACGATCCCTTTTGAAGCATTATGCAAGCCTGCTGAAATTGATCATGGCTTCGACTTTGCGAAACTTCCTTATGTCTTGTATAAATATAATTTGAATTATGCTTACTCTACTAATCTCTTATTAAAAAATAAAAACCAATTGGAACGCTTGCCTGCAAATACAAACTGTCTGGCTTTTGCTCCACCTTATCATGGAAATCAACAAATTGCACAAAGGGGTAAGTTGAAGCAATTACGAAGTGTGACCGGACAATTGGAAGGGACTTCCAGAGAAATTCAGCAAATTTCACATTTCATCGAAGGTCAATTTAATTTTGATAAAAATGCTACCGAAGAGTTGTTTAAAAGTCAGGCAGATCAGTTTGGAATTCTTCACCTTGCCATGCATGGGGTACTTGATTTGGATAATGCAGCCTTTAATCATTTAATATTCTCCAACTCTAGTTTAGATAATTCAGAAGATAATTTATTGCATCAATATGAAATTGCTAATATGGATTTAAATGCGCAGCTAGTCGTGTTGAGTGCTTGCGAAACGGGTGTAGGGAAATATGAGAAAGGAGAAGGCGTCTATAGCCTGGCTAGAAGTTTTATGTATTCGGGGGTGCCGAGTGTTGTTATGAGTTTATGGAAAGTGAGTGATGCAAGTACCAGTCAATTGATGCCCATGTTTTATGGAAATCTAAAAATGGGTAAAACTAAATCAGTGGCTTTGCAGGAAGCAAAAATTCAGTTTTTACAAGAAGCAAATATAGAATTTAAGCATCCTTTTTATTGGTCTGCTTTTGTCCTGATGGGCGATGCTCAGAAATTGAAAACTGGCGACTCTAGCATCTGGTGGTATGGCTTAGGTGGAATACTATTATTGATGTTGACCGGATTTTTTTGGAGAAGAAATAAAATTAGGAATCCAAATCTCTCAGAACGGCCTTAGCTTTTTGGGCTAAATTATTGTCCGGAGATTGTTCCAGTTCTTTGAGTAAAGTTTTTGCTTCAGCAGTTTTCTCTTTTTCTAAAAGTATCAAAGACAAATACCATTTGGAGCGAAGCACATAAATACTCTCGCCATTTGTGATGATTTTTCTAAACTGATCTTCTGCGAGTTTGACTGCAGGTGGGTTTTGGTTAAGAGCAGCATTGGCGAGACAAAAAGAAAGCACCATGTCGTTTGGGGCAGAGGCTACTTGTTGTTGAAAACTTGTTGTTGCTGCGTTGTAATCTTTGTTCTGGTATTGCTGAATGGAAGCCTCGAATGCAGTTTCGTCAACTGAATCGCTTCCTCTTAAATTTTGATTGAGGTCATAGGTGTCGAAATGTTGAGCAAAGAGCTCTTTGCCTGAAAGCTGGCTAGAAGATTGATTATTCCAAAGGAAAAAAATGCTGGCAATCACAAATAAAAGACTTGCAGCGATACCTATATAGAAGCGTGAATTTCTTTTGGCTATTTGTTTTATAGGAGCTTCTTTAGCCTTGTGTTTTTTTTGAAAGGCTTCGCCTTCCGATTGGACTAATTTCTGAAAGTCTAAAATAGGCTTATCACTGATAGCTATATCCATTTCTTTCATTAATTCGACTTCTGCAGCCAAGGCAGGATCGGCTTGAAGCTTTGCTTCAAAATCCAACCGCTCAGATGCGCTCAGTGAATCACTGAGATACGCTTCAATCTTTTCGTATAAATCTTGTGTGGACATTTCTACCTTATCCTTTTATGAAATATATTAAAACTTTAATTCCTGAAATTCCGGATCACTTTGTATCAATTGAACCAGTTTTTGTTTACATAAAAATTTACGCTTTTTAGTATAGCTAACACTGCCGTATCCCATCTGAGTGCCAATTTCTTCCATGCTCACTTTTTGGAAAAACAGCTCCAAAACCTTTTGGCAATCGGCTCCTAATTTTATAAACATTTTTCTATATAAAAAATATCTTCCCTGTTCCTCTGGAACTATTTCGGGGCTCTCTTTTATCATTAGTAACATTTTGTCGTCAAGTGTTACCATGGGCGCCTTCTTTTTTCGCAGTTTATTATACCAGATATTTCGGCAAACTGCATAAAAATAGGTGAAAAAAGTACTGGAGAGTTGAAAATCTTCCTGTTGGGTTTTTTGAAACATTAAGACTAATCCTTCCTGAAATACATCATGAGCATCTTCACTGGTCCCTTTTTGTGTTTCTACAAGTTGACTTATAGCTTGATAATAATTGGTATAAATCTTTCGAATGACTTTAGAGTCACCTTTCTTGATCCCCTCGATATATGTTTGATTTGGTTCTTTGCTTTTAAGCATGTTTCATAAAAATATTTGAACCTTACAATGTACAAAGATGCATTTAGCTTTCAAAATATTTATAAAAATCAAAGCTTGACAAAGAAAAATAAGCACATTGAGGTTGTGCTGAAATAAAAAGAACCAGTCACTTGATAATCGTAAATCAGACAAAAGACTCTTTAAAGGATGAGTTGATTTGTCAATGAAAAAACATCAACAAACCAACTCATTAACTTAGTCTTAATGAATCACTGTCAAACGTTTAATATGCTGACGTTTGCCATGATTTATGACAAGCATATAAATGCCATTAGGGAGTGATTGAGTCTCTAAATAAAAGCTATTATTTCCTATGCTAATCGCTTCTTGTTTTTTTAATACAGACTGACCAGATGCATTCATCAAAGTGATATTAATTTCTCCTTTTTCACGAGCGAGATATTCTAAGTGTACGATTTTGTCACTAGGATTAGGTGAAAGCTTTACTCCATTTGATGCTTCCGTACCATCGTCACTTAATTGATTATTAATCGGATTTTGATCATTAGGGTCTATAAAACCAGGAACCAACATGACGGTATAATCCTCTACTTCTCCATAGCGAAAAATATCGCAAGGTTCTGGGGAAAAGAAGTATTGCATAGACACTCGCATCCGAGTATTACCAGTACTAGCAATGGTAGGGATAGTGAGAAAGCCACTTTGGATACCTGCTCCTACACCTTCTACAAGAAGTTCACCATCATCTTCAAAATCTCCATCCTGATTGAAGTCAATCCAGATTCTCCAATTTTCTTCAAAGATATAAGTATCAAAGCCTGGAACGAGGCTTATGCCAATGGTACTACCACCGACCAGTGTAGTAGAGATGTTAGTGAAATCTCCATATCCCTGGTTGTTACCAGAATGGTTGTCAATGCTTCCGAATTTAACGCTTTCTATCCATTCAAAAGAAGTATCCATTCCTTTTGATTTACAGTATTCTGGTTCCGGAGTTTCTCCATCCTCCACACAGAATTCGCTAGACTCGACGGAGCCAAAATCTCCTCCTTGTGCGATGGTTTCACCATTGGCATCCAGTAGCAGGTAAGCGCCTTCTCCATATTCACAGCAAATGCCATCACCAAAATGGTCATAAATACTAAAGGTATAGCAGCCATTGATTAGACAAATATCTTCTGTGATCGTAGCGCCATTTGCTTGAGCACCATAGTGACCATTAGAAGATACAACGATTGCTCCGTTTTCATCTCTTACATCCCAAGTGGTTTCTTTCGGGTAATTATCTAATGTAAGGGTTAGAATGAAGGCATTATCCATACAATCAACATTGCCGCAAGGCGGACAGGAACCACCACAGTCTACTCCAGTTTCGTCGCCATTCTGAATACCATCATTACAAGTCGACGGATCAGTACAAGGCGGACAGGAACCGCCACAGTCTACTCCAGTTTCATCGCCATTTTGAATACCATCAGTACAGGTTGGTGGATCGGTACAGGGCGGACAGGAACCACCACAGTCTATTCCGGTTTCATCGCCATTCTGAATACCATCATTACAAGTCGGCGGATCAGTACAAGGCGGGCAAGAACCACCACAATCTACTCCAGTTTCATCACCGTTTTGAATGCCGTCAGTACAAGTAGAGGTGTTACCACCACAGGCGCTGGTACAAGTACGAGTAGCAATATAATCTCTGATAGCCTGAGCAACCTGAGGATGAAAGCCTTCGTTAAAATCATTGATGTTGCAATAGCTCATAATGGTCCCGGCATTTGGAGCATAAGTTGGGACAGGGCACGAACCTTCAGTGAATCCAGAACAACCATCTATCGCGGTATTATTTCCATTCCATACACAGGCATGGGTGTGACGTGCACCAAAAAGGTGTCCTAGTTCGTGAGAAATCAACATGACATCATGAGAGTAGAGGGGTACCTCATTATACGTGCCGTAGTGGCCGCCGACTGCTTTTGAATCATCTACATTAAAAGGGCAGATACCTCCGATAGCGGAAGCTACGCCACCTCCCCAGCCTCCTTGGTAAAACCCAAGGTAAGCAACATCACCATTATAAGTATCCGTTTCTGCCCGATAGCTATCAAGTGTATTGTACTCGTCGATAATGAAAGGCGCTGGATTGGCATTAGACCAGACGACTAATTCTGAGAGAAGGACGTTAATGTCATCATTGGTGCATAATGTTTTATGGTTGTTGAAAACACCGGTAGCATAATTGGTCGCTTGTGTGACACCACCCAGCCAATTGGTAAGCGATTCGTCTACATCGAAACGTTCACGAATACAATCATCCGGAGCTCGGGTCAAGGAAGAATTAGCTACTTCGTGTGGATCAAAACTGATGTTTGAATCATCAACATTACAGTTGAGTCCAAGGTCCCACCCTTGTTCGAATTCATTATAAAGAATATGAACCTTTTGTTCATCTTTGACTTTTCCTAGTGTGAAAGTATTCCCGTTCTGAACGACCAAACCAATAACTTCTTCTTCGAAAAAACTCATAGCGACCAGAGAGTTTTTACTGTCCTTCACGACCCCTCGATAATGTTTGCCGGGCGTAAAAGTAGAAAGGTTGGTCCTGAAGTCGCCGGAGTAAATGTCAACCTCTACAAGTTCTAATACCATTCCCTGATTCCTGTTGTCTCCTGGAATGGTGATCGATAATGAATTATTATTGTCGAGGATTTGCTTGAAATTTCCAACTTTTTCATAATTGAAATATACCGCATTGTCGATGGGTAAATTTCTACTTTCTAAAGCGTCGACTTCATTTGCTTTTAAAGTTTGAAAGAAGTTTACAGGTTGAAACTTTTGTCCAGATGCTTTGGCGTTTTGAACTTCCTGAGCAACTGGCGAAAGGGTTTGTGCTGTTCCATAATAAGTAATGCTACAAAAGCAAAACAGTAAAAAAAGAAAATTAAGTTTTTTAGACATTTTAAATTGCTGTTTTAGACCATGGTTTAAAATTCTTGCCCGTTTGGTCTGACGACACCAATAGTCGTATCAGACTCGTCGGATCAGGCGAGCTTATACATGATCTTAGATTAGTTAATGTTGAAATTGTAAACACAACCTCATGGGTTAATTAGGAGCATAGGAATACTAGGCAGCGATTGGCCAAATCACTGGTACCGTATGCATTATTCATTGCGGAACTTCCGCAAACCAATATGTTTTATTTTGAAGATTCAGTTAAGAACTTATTCCACATTCAATCACTCACTGTTACATCTCCTTTGAAGATGATTTTCTCTCCACCGATGAGTTCGACTTCTACCAGGTATACAAAGACAGAAGGATTCACTCTTTTTCCTTTAAAGGTGCCATCCCAACCAAAAGCAGGGTCATTAGGCAAGGCATTTTGTATTCTAAAAACTTCTCCGCCCCAGCGATTGAAAATTTGAAACCTGGGAATATTCAGTATGATTCCATCTTTGGCAAATACGAAAAAGTTATCATTGACACCATCCGCATTTGGAGAGAATACGTTGGGGATAAATACTTGAGGATCTTTGTTTACTCTAAGCATGATTTCGGCTTCAGCCGGACAAGCGTTTTCATCCCAAAGCTGAATCTGATAAATGGTCGTTTGCAAAGGGTTTCCTATTGGGTTTAAACAGTTCGAACAGGATAAGCTTTCATTGGGTGTCCAGAGTATGCTATCAATTTCATTTTCGGTAAGATTAACCAGCGCTTCAATTTGATAAGAATCTCCCAGGTCTATTTCTATCATCGGGGCAAGTTCCAGAACAATCTCTGGAACCTCTGGTATTGATACGCTGTCGAAGTATTCACAACCTTCTGCATCCTGAATGACCAAAGAGGTATTGCCGTAAGGAAGATTTAAAAATATATTCTCAGTATTAAAAACTTGTCCGCCATCAATGGAATAAAGATAAGGAGCTGTGCCACCATCCACTGCCGAGACCACCACTGCGCCAAGGTCCCCATAACATTCCGGTAAAATAAGTTCTACATCAGCACCTACTAATCCATTTGGTTGACTTACCTCAACGGAATCATAAGCTACACAAGCATTAAACTCATTAGTCACTTGAAGTAGATAAGTTCCTGGGGTGTTGATGTTTGGTTGTAAGCTTGTGCCACCGGATTGGATATTACCATCACTACTGGTCCATTGATATGAAATATGAATCCCAGTTGAAGAGTTACTCCCGTCGAGTTGTAGAAGACTGTCCTGGCAATTTATTTCCATAGCATCACCTGCAAAAGCCAGGGGTAGGTTTATATCCTCGAGAATAACGATCGAATCACTATTTACACAATTATTCGCTTCATTTAGAATGCTCAATATATAGGTTCCTGGCTGATCGACACTTGGCATCAATGAATTTTCTCCTGTCAGAAAATGACCATCCGCTGTGGTCCAGGTAATAGCGAAATCATCTCCGTTTGAAGAATTAATCGCTTGTATGATTATTGTAGAATCTTGGCAATTTAAATTTTCACTGGGTTCGATAATTACTTGTGGAAAAAGCATGTGACTTCCTATTGTAATCGTTTCTGTATCGGTACAACCATTGATTAAATTAGTAACGGTCAGTGAATAAATGCCACCTGCATCGACCAGGGGGTTGAGACTAGAATCTCCGCTGACTATATTCCCGTCTACCGTTGACCAGACAAATTCTAATTGACCAAATGGCTGAGAAGAAGAAGCATCTAAGGTTGTCGTTGGATTAAAACAATCGAGGATCAAAGGTCCTAAAACATTTGCTTCTGCATTGGGTGCGATGATATTGATAAACACTTCTGTTTTATCCGTGACGGTGCAAGCGGTGTTCATATCGGTTACTGCCAAAAAATAAATCCCCGGCTGGTCGACGATTGGATTCAGGCTTTGTGCACCCGAAACAATGTTGCCATCATCAGTGCTCCATTGATAAGTATAGGTAGAGCCAATGGAGGCCGACCCATTCAAGGTAGCAGTTGTTATATTGCAATCAAGGGTGAAGCTAGGCCCCGCATTAGCTTCCGGAATATTGGTATTTGACGGTACTTGGATTTCCTCTATGATCGAGCAGCCTTCACTATCACTCAAGGTTAGCGTATAAGAACCTGCCGATAGATTTTCAAGATAATTACTTTGTACCAATCCTCCTGACCAATCATAGGTATAGGGTGCGGTGCCTCCCAGTGGCGTTATTGAAATCGTTCCATCATCCGTTCCGGGACATGATTCTTCTTCCGTTGCAAATTCTAAACTCAAGTCATTGATCATGATCAATAGTTGACCTTGAACCGATTCGCCACAAATATCTGTCACGCTAACCGAATAGCTAGTTTCTTCTTCAATAAAAATATCAATAGAAGGAGTCGTCGCGCCGGTATTCCAGAGATAGGAGTAATTTCCTGAACCTCCACTTATGTGTGGTACAAGAGTCAAACTGTCTGATTCACAAGTCTGAATGTCATTGAAATTTACACTAAGTGGGATGACATCTTGGATGTCCATTTGTACAATGGGAGCGGTACAAGAACAGGAAGATTCTAATTCGAGAATGATGGATTCGCTGCCCTCATTTTCCATATCCGCAATGCTAACTACTGGTAAATAATAAACGGATGCTCCGGCAGGAATAATGATGGAATCTGGTAAAGCTTCGAAGTCTACACCAGAAGTAGCGGTACTGGAAGGAGAAAGGTCAAAGTGTACGACTAAAGGTTCGCTAAGATCAGTATCATTTCTAGTAAAAACGAAATGACCATCCAGACAATCTTCATAGACTATTTGATCACCACTTACATTTCCCGGAACTTCAGCGGTAACCGTTGTAGATTCTCCAGCGGAAAAACTATTCGCTTTCAGGAAAACAGCTGAATCAAACACCGCATCCCCTACATCTGCAATCACTAATCGGATATGATACGTTTCGCAAGCTTGCACTTCAGCACTGGCGGTCATAACGGTGGTAAAACCATCAAACTCTATATCATTGATGGCCTGCCCATCCGTAGTGCTAGGATAATTAATACATTGGACTTCCTCCGGAATCTGCGAATGTTGAT
>CAYXQH010000119.1:0-12408 GCA_964467425.1 uncultured Saprospiraceae bacterium | reverse complement strand
AACTTACACAAATTGTCCCCGCTAGAATCGGCCAAAATATGGTTGTTGAGCACAGCTAATTATGACTAAAAAAAACCTTTTTGGCTATGCTCATCTTACAAATCATTCATTAATGGAGTTAGCTGAAAAGGTCTCAGCGAGTATTAATCAACGAAATTAGGTTTAAAAATCATGCTTGGTTCGAGTCCACCCACACGGTGTCAAGAACTTCTTATAATGTCAATAAAAACAATGGCTTAGAAAATTTTAGGAGTCCGAGTGTTACACAAAACATTACATGCTTTGTAACACAATATGAGGTATATTCGGTTTACTATTATTCAGAGAGTTCCCTTTGCTTATCTAATGCAAATAAATCAAATCAAAACCGTTAGAGAGGTTCAGACAAAAAGGGGTTTTTGTTTTCTCTTAAATGTCTGATCCACCTTTGTCGCTTCTTGACACTTGCTGATTTAGCTGCAGAACCTGAAAAATATTCAGTGTAATATTCTAGATCTATTATTGCCTCTCTGTGGCGTCCAATGATTGCCAATGCAACACCCCGTGTGTCTCGGTAATCTGGATCATCTGGAAAATGAACTAGGGCACATTCTATGACCTGCACGGCGCGCTCTCCATCACCAACTCGTGCAAACTCCCATGCAATGCTGTTACAGTGATCAGGATTATCTAATTCTATTGCCCAAGATACAATTTTGTCTGATAAATTTTGAGTGTTTTTCTTTTCTGATCCATTGGATGTTTCCATTAATGATAGCAAGGTTGACCCAGATACGGGTAGATCATCAAATGTTGGTGTATATTCTTCACGCAAATTCATTTGCGACCATTCTTCAAAATTCATATTTCTTTGAATTGCTGTTTTAGCTTCATTCAGTAAAGTTTCTACGTCAATTTTTTGTACGGCTACCGAACGCCCATAACTTAAAATCATATCTTGTTTATGCAAATGCAGAGCGCCGCGAATATAATTATCTCCATTTTCATCCAAAGTAACTTGGAATGAGGATCCCTCTTTGGGAAATGTACTTAAGTCCACAATTGTTGCATGGGTTCCCTTCGTACCCGATAAACCACCACTTGTACCTCCAGAGTTTACGATAAATAAATTTTGACCGTCTTCGGAAAAATCGATTGACTGTATACGACGGTCTCCGTTTAAAATAGGATCATGAGGTTGTACTTTATGCGGATCTAATCTCCATAAAAACGGAGTAGGATTATCCGAATTTGATATTACAAGTACAGAGCTATCTTTATTGAATAAAATATTCCAATTCCAGTTCAGACTTTGTCGTGGAATTCTTAATATGGCGTGGAGTTCAGGTTTGCCATCATCTAATTTCCACAATCGTGCCGTAGGTCCGCCACCATTTATCGTGACAAGGTAGCGCCCATCGTTGCTAAGCTTAAAGCCATGAAGAAAAGTTTCCACTGATGTCAGAATATATGGAGAGAGTTTTACTTCAATTTGAGGCAGAGTCCACAATCGTACTTTTGTGATTGCATCACCTAAGGTCACACTTCCATTCGCAGCTGTTAACCATCGCCCATCCTTGCTAAAACTTAGGAAAGGAGTAAATTCTGAACCCTCGAGCATAATAGGATCTTGTTTCAAATTTTTGAGCGAAAACAATCTCACTCGAGTATCCTCATTCAATTCATGACTGAAGCTTTTTTTACTTGTAATTGCTAACCATTTATCATCAGCAGAAAAGGACACGTTTCCAATTCCGTTTCTAAATCCTCTAATTTCAGTTCGGTTTGGTTTTAAGTTGTCTCTTAGCCGGAACAGATATCCATTAACTTCATCTCCATCGAAATTCCGAAACAAAACACGATTTCCACCGTTTGATACTTCCCGAAAAAAACTACCATGAGGTATTTCAAACTCTTTTCTCAAGGGTATCGTTTCGGCACTTAATTTAAGTTGGTAATAAGTTTCTGACCCTTGGCCCTCATCGACAAACAAATAGTCACCTTGATAACTAAACTCGATTTCGCGGGTATTCTTCCAAACTCTTGCTTGGACAGTAAAACTACGTCCTTTAGTTGTTAATTCTACTATGTAAGCTTCATTTTCATTGGTACTTTGTATCGCAGCCCAAGTTAAGTTAGGTGAAAGCAAAGCTGTACAGCTCAGACATTCTTTGATAGATTCGAACTGAGTATCGGTTAGCGGCCATTTGCGCATAAGTGTGGGCAACAATGGATCTGTGATGTTCCAAAATTCTAGGCTGTTTTGTTTTAATATTGTGACGACGGTTCCTGATTCATCTATTTCTGAAACTTCAGCCCTCGAATAAATGCTATCAGCTGAAAAGACTGATCCCATTAAATCCAAATTATTGAAATCCCATACCCGACTTGCCCCTCCCAATCCACCAGCATAAAGATAGCGTCCCGTGTTGCTAAATCTAAGTGTTCGTATTGAACCGTCAAAACCCGATAAAAACGAAATATCTGGATTATCAGTCTCAACGTTGAATTGATTTGTGGAAATAATATTTACTCTATTTTGTATAGAGAATGCGAGGAGTGAACCGTCATTAGATAGAGCCACTTCATCAACAAAGTCGTTACTTCTATAATTAAAGGTCTGGCTGGTAACAAGCTTTGGAACTCGCGATATAATATTCCAAGCACGTAGCCATCCATCGCGCGACACTGAAACTATGCCGTCAGAAGAAAAAAATGATGCGAACTTAATAGCGCTACTATTAGGTGCTCCTCTATGAGAAAGCAGTATAGGCTCACCTACAGAGTGATTTTCCTCAAGTGGCCATAACTTTGTATCAAGATCAGCCCAATTTGATTGGTAAATCCAGCGAGAACTAGCTGTATATAAAATACCATTTTTTTCATCTACGCCACATATATCGACTGGTAGAAGATCATCAGATGAGGAAGGTAGTTCAGCGACATGACCGGCGTTAAAAACACTCGGTATTTGTTTTTTTGGTGAACTTAGATCCCAAATATAAACGTCTGAATTCGCTGCGCATCCAACTAAGGTTGTTTCATCTTGAGAAAAAGATAGTTGTACCAGTCTATCTGTTGCAGAATGCGGAAGAATAGCGATTTGATCTAACGAATTGAAATCGTTTAAAGACAATAATAGAATGGGCCCTTTATTAAGAGCGATTGCAAAATTTGTGTATGAGTCAGAGGTTGAAATCGCTGTAAATTCACGCCCATCTAAAAAAGGCCTTGCTTCTAGGTACTTGGTAGCTTCATCAAAAAACCATAACTTGCCAGTAAAATTCCCATCTCTAGTGTATTCGAAAGTAGCGATATTATGATTAGCTTTATCGAACAAAATTGAGTGGATTCTTCCACTTGAAAGGGCGGCATGTTTTAACAGAGGTGGTTTATTATCACTTAATCTCCATATTTTAACTAAGTTTGGCGCGCCAACAGCAGGGCTAACAGATGCTGTAGCAAGCAATGAATCGTTGGCATTGAAGGTCGATACACTTACTGAATCTTCATGTCCCGGTAGACCATACCCGTCAATTTGATTAACCGCATTTAGAAGAGCCGACCTAGCTGCTGATGTCGTATATTTTTGCCCTGCAGTTGATTTAACAGCCTCCACCGCAAGCAACAGAGAGCGTTGATCGTCGGTGCCAAGCAATTCACTAGATTGATTTGCTAATAGCAATGACCGGTTTCTATTAGACTGGGCTGTCGCTTCCTTAGAATTTTGGTTCGCCAATAGACTCATCCAAATTGCAGCTAGCGCGACAATAGCAAACAAAATAGCACTGATGATTAGAGTGAAAGTAATTCTTCGTTGGCGTCGACGTTCCCGCCTAATTATACTATCGAGTGGAACTCCTAAAAGCCCAGCGATTAGTTTCAATTTTCCATTGATTTTTCCGTCGCCAATAATGGCTCCGTTCGCTGTTTTTATCTCTCTTAAATCTGCCGCTAAAATATTCTTGCCTTTAAGTGAGGGAGGGAAACACTCTTTATCAGGATTGTATGAATTTGGTTCACCGCTACCAATTACAGGAAATATTCGATCATCACGACCAAGCTCAATAAAGGTTTTAACTTCGAGTTCCACCCATTTGCTTTTTGCTGACGCGGGTGTGCATAAGACTATCAAACTATCACTATTGGTTAAAGCAACGCGAATTTTATCCTCTAATTTGTTGCCGGAACTCAATTCATTTCTGTCTCTGAAAATTTTGTGTAGCGTTTCAGGTATGGGGCCAAACTTTCCCTCTGTACCGATAAGGTGCTTTGATGTTCGATACCTATCCAACCTCTTCCACAACCACCTGGCAAGCTTTTCATCAGAGCTGCTGTAGCTTAGGAAAGCTTTGTAATTATCATTTGATTTAAAATCACTCATAATCAATATAGCCGACCAAGCCAATCAGGCGATGCTAATTTACTCGACGTCTAAAGAGACCTCCTCTTCGAAATTGTTATTCAAGAATTCGATTATGGAGGGGATCGGAAAATCATCTGTAGGTGTTATTTTTTTACTGTATGCTGCGGCAATTTCTGAAGTCTCAGTAAAATTCAAATTTAGTAGCGAAAATTTGTAAACAGTATCGTCTTCAAGCAAAAAGTATAATTCATTTTCATGGATTCTAATATCAGAAACTCTTTCTTTAAGAAAGAAGGTTCCAATCGTTATACCTGTGTGATTATCGTAGATAACGATATTTTCCGCGCATGATGCGACAATGAAATTTGAATTCACCCACCAACTTAAACAACCTTCTTTGTCAGTGTCGTCGATAGATTCTTGTATTGACATCATTCCACTGGAAAGGTCTATTTTTTGTTCCTCGACGAAAAAAGGAACTGTGGCTGCCCAGACAACTTTGCCGTCAACGATAGAATATTTTCGTAACACATCTTCATGCCGTACAATTACAAAGTCATTTGATACAAATTCTAATACAAAGCCTTCCGTTCCGATATTTTCGAAATCCAAGTTAGTTGTTTCCGGAAAATTTCTGTAGGTCGTATATTCTTTCTTTTTTTTAGGCTCATAACGACGGAGTTCACCATTGTTAAACAAACAATAAATGTTGGTTAAATTAAAATGGATCTCGCAACTTTCCAGTTCACTATTGGGTATTGATCGATCAACAATATCGAAAGCTCCAACTTTTGTATTCCATCCAATGCCTAGTAGGTGCAGATCATCAGAGATTGAATATCCAAGTTTTAGACGGTAATACTCGTCACCTGATTTTAAGAACTCTCCATTTGAAAGTTGAACTGTATCACCACTGTATTCTCCGCTGAAATGTGCTCTAATGTTTGATAATTGCCCATTTAGGCTCACTTCCAGAGCAAAAGAAGTATGGCCGCTGCTACCAGTATTTGATGACCAGCAAACTGTAGTTTGGGCTTCATAATGGATTGCGCTCGCACCCCCACACCCTTCAGACCAATCCAAGTCAACTGGACAATCATCCGAGCAATCAATTTCTTCTAGGGTTTGCAAACTAACTATTTCAGATTGTGTTTCGAATTCATCTGTTTCAACTTGTTGCAAAAATTCAACTGGCCATAAATCTTGATGTGTGTAGCTTCCTTCATCTGGGTTTAGTGAAATCTGCGGAAGGGCGATGTAGATACTAGGTTCCCAACCATCATAATCTTCTTCATAAGGATATCGATCTTCTATTTCTGGAGCATCATAAATTTTTGAATTATTAGACAACGTGGAAATCTCGAGAATGGAGCGTTTTTTATTTTGGACTCCAGAGAGTCTTAAAATTCCATTTTTTTCCTCAACAATCATATTACTAGAATTGTCTAGGAAAAACTTTTCTCCCGACCAAGATTGAGAGGGGTTAGCCCTCCACGAAACTTTTTTGCTTCCTGGGGCAATTGCAAATTGGACCATATAGGAGTCAGACTCAATAATTCGACCAGGAATTAATTCGGCATCAGAGCCTTCGACAAGAAAACGATTTTCTCCAATCGCCAAAATATATCTGTCGTAATCATAATTGTAAGCCGCATCATGAATTATGGCACTAATTGGAAAAGCGGATAAAGTATTTATAGATTCAAAAGGAATGTCTCCATTTATGTCTTCCGAGATGAGTTTTAACCCATTCTGTGAAATACCTCTGAATGAACTGAGTTTTAGTTTCGAACATATTCCGCGACATTTAGTACCTTCGTTTACAGAAGCTTCTCTATAGCGTTGCAATTCTAGAAATTTTGCCTTGTTCGCGTTTTCGATAGCATTGATTAGTGCTTCCTCGGCTTTTTTAATACTTTCTTGTTTTTCACTTAATGCTTGTTCTTTTTGTTTGCGCTCTTCATCTAGCGTCTTATTTATTGTCCTGTTTTTATTAATAGAATCAGTAAGCTCAGTATTTTTAGTTTCGAGCTCTCTATTTGTGATATTGAGGTCCGCCGTGGTTTCACGCAATTCTAGTTGGGAAAATATTAATGCAAAAAGAGCAAGAACGAACAGGGTAGTGGCTGTCCAGATATTGCGAAGTGTTCTACGCCTGAGGCGCCATTCGAGTCCCGACAGCTCATTTGGCGTGACGTTTTCTATTTTTGCGACAACTTGGTTGATAAGTTCTCGGTACTCTGGATTTTTCAAGTCTGCCAACTTAGTATCGAGAAATTGCGTAGCGTCCTCAAACCTCCTTTTATGAACAGAGTGCTTTTGCAATACTTCTGGGAGGGCATCAGTTTTTGACCAATTAATCTCCTCGTTCTCCACGACAATCTGACCAGAGGATTTTAGAATAATCAGGTCATCAGCACGCCCCAAGGATGTACAAAAAAACTCTAGTTCTTTTGAAATCCATTCAGAGTCTCTCGTTTCTGGGCTTGCGAGAAATATCAGTGTTTTTGATTTTTTTAATGCCTCAAAAATCTTCTCTAGATACTCTCCACTTTGGAGTTCTTGATCATCACGGAAAATTCTTCTTGGGAATGCAATTAGTGACTTGTTGTATCTTTTAACGTCTAGTTCGAGCTTTTTCGCAAATTTCAAGAATACTGGAAGCCTTCGATAAGAAATAAACGCATCATAAGTATAATCAACGATCTCTGAAGAATTTTGACTGCCCACTGAATTATTCACCAAACCGCCATTGTTAGAGCTCTAAACCATCTTCAATCTTTAGAAGCTCTAAAAGCGAGTTTGCGAAGCCTTTCAAAGATTTTTGTAATACTATCAGTTCTTTTCTGAACTCGATTCGGTTTGTATCATTAAAGCCACTGTTGCTCGATATTTTGTGCCATTTTGCCATGAATGGCCGCAAGACTTCATTCAAGACAAAAATACCGAGTCGGGCCGCCTCTTTGGCTTGAGGTCCACCATCTCGAATCAAGTCTCTGGTCTTAGTGAAAAACTGATATAGAGATGACAGGGCCGCTTCTTCTACACCTTCTTCATTGCCAAGTGGCTGAAGTGCTATTCTAGTAACCAGTTCTATGTAAATTTTCCATGCAACATCCTGATCAGCAGGGAGAAAATTTATTTCTCTATTGGAAAACGCCTTACCGATATTGATGTTTAGATTTGCAACAAAACCTGAAAATGTAAGCATATTGTCGAGTCCTTATAGCATCGCCTCATAGGCCTTTGGTATATAACCCTCTTTATCAGCCATTCGTGTAAAAACGGAGTCATGAAGGTCACTTTCTGAGACTAGCCCTTTACGCGGGTTAAATCCACCAAGCGAATAAGGAAGCCCTTTTAAAAAGGAAGTTGGATAGGTAATTTCTTCTGAGGAATTCATGCTTCTCAGATACGTTCGGTTTTGACGGGCTTCAAAAGTTGCTTGTTGTACACCCATACCTAACTGGATTGCTTTTTCCCATATCCAAATCAATGCAATGTTTGATAGTAAGAAGTTGCGTCCACCGCCTCCTACATTTCCGTGATCTCCTGCGAACCATAACTGCTCGAAGTTATTGATATCAGATTCGGAGTTTGCTCTAGTAATTTCTTCTTCTGACCAGATTTCCGGAGGGAACATATTTCTCGTTTCATCAAGAGAAACTGCGTGTCTTGAATGCTCGATAGCATCGTTAATGCCAATCATATGGAAGTCGTATTTTCTGTTGTATGGTCGAAAAATTTTAAAAACTTCGGGTAGTCCTCTTGCACACACTGTGTCCCAAATACCTAGGAATTTTATAACTTTCTGATTTGTTAAACTATGAGTGAAGTTCCGTTTCATGTTCATAATTTTTAGCTGCTTTGCTTTCTTCAG
Source organism: uncultured Saprospiraceae bacterium (assembly GCA_964467425.1). Taxonomy (GTDB): domain Bacteria; phylum Bacteroidota; class Bacteroidia; order Chitinophagales; family Saprospiraceae; genus JAHDHW01. The sequence goes on along the minus strand of CAYXQH010000119.1, from coordinate 4,183 downwards.
TTTATAATCTGAAATCATAAATCGTTCGTGCTCTATGAATTCCCTTTTTAGAATGCCACAGTGGTCGATCAATCCACAGAAACTTCTCGCAGTAAACGCTCCCCTAGAAAACCCAAAAATAAAAATCTCATCACCTATTTGATAATTAAAAGAGAGGAAATGGTATGCTCGTAGTAAATCATCTTCCAGACCAGACCCAAATGCTCCCCCAAATTTTGCAGTGAGTGCGGGCCAAATTCCTCGAGCGTTTCCAACCCCTTCGCTATAGTAGACTATTTGTTCTTCTCCATCAGGTGAAATGGGTAGGACGGAAGATGCGGTTAGGGCAACATTGGTTAAATAGTTTTGTGAAAGATTTTGCCAAGTTCCATCGAAACAGAAAATAAGTCTTCTCATAGGCCCCTAACAATTTTTTCAGTTGATGTATTTATTATACATGGTTTTTCAATAAACGCAAAAGTTGAGTTTTTGTCTTTTGGAGAAATATGTTATCTTGAATCAGCATATTACTCTAGAAACGGGGCAAGAAGGATGTTTGAAAGGAACACTGATAAGTTTAAACCTAAATCAGGTCTGAAAAGGATTGCAGACAATCTTTTTGGTTATGACTATTTTATTTCATATGCTTGGAAAGATGGCAGGAATTATGCTGTTGGATTGGCCAAGGAGTTAGAGGAACATGGTTTTGATGTTTTTCTTGACTCGGACTCATACAGTAAAGGGGATGATTGGAAGAAAATAGGATCCTGGGCATTAAGCCGAACTAGTCAATTGGTTCTGGTTGCTAGCGAGCATGCTAATGCCTCCAAGGCAGTAGAGAGAGAATTGGATATTTTTTCCAGCACAGGCCGAAAGATTATCCCAGTTGATTTTATTGATAGTCCAATTGCAGGATTGGAACAAAGAGTATTCCACAAGTACCTTCCAGATGAAATTTTAAGAATAATAGAAAAAAATAGTCTCAAAGAAGGACCCGCCAGGAACACGGTGAACGAGTTGATAGCTGGCTTCAAATTGAGAAGACAGAGCCAGAAGCGTATCCGCTGGCTAACTAGTGCAGCTTTACTTTTCGCATTGACTGCGGCCTTGGCTATAGTCCTCGGTCTGCTTTCATATTTCACGAATCTTGATCTTCTAGACGAGCAGAGGGTGAACGAGGCTAGATACTTATCTTCAAGTGCTGAGCAACAGATAACTGGTGAGGAGGTGAACCTAAATCTTAGTTCCCTACTGGCTCTGCGATCATATGAGTTGGATAGCAACGCAATAACATTAAACAGAATACGAAAAAATCTGGATATTACGCCGGATTTCAAGAAGCGAGTTTATTTTCCAGCATCAAACTCACAGAGGACAACGGTTTCATTTAGTCAGAAATTGGACCTATATTTACCTAATTTATTCGCCCAACGTGAAGTTAAAATTTTTGACCCGGATTCTGGAGACTTAGTATTCACTGTCAGGCCAAAGAAACGCTTGACTCACCCAAGAGTACGCATTCGAGAGGCTATTCTAAGTCCTGATGTGAAGTTGGTCGTACTTGCTGTCAGTTTCGAGTCTGAAAACAAGACCCTAAAAGACCGCAAACTACTTCAAATCTACGATTTGTCTGAGGCGGCGAATGAACCAGAATTAATTTTTCAAGAACCTTACAATTTCTCTATGTCAGGCCAGGAACAAAGATTTGATTTTGCAAATGATCATTTGCTTGTTCTCGCTTCAAGAATTCCAAATCAATCTAGAAACACCAAGATTGATGTGTTGGATACTAGAAACCTATCGGTACGTAACAGTTTCGTAGTTGAGGGTACATTTGAAAAATTTGGTGTGACAAGTGAATATCTGATTCTTGGTGGTCAACGAGCGGTTGATGGCGTTTATACGACATCATTCCATGATCTCTCAAATGGAACAAAATTTGGTGATTTGCGATATAAGAATAAAGTTCGGGATATAGCCGTAAATAAATCCGACGGAATTGTTGCTCTTCTGACATCAAGAAACATCTATATTCGTCAAATTGGAGAGCACAAAATCCTAAAGGTACGAACGATCGGGATTAATGACTATGCCAATCGCTTATGCCTCAGTGATGATGGTTGGATAGTTGGCGCAATGATGTTCCCGAACAAGATAAACTTATATGATCGCAGAACCGGACGACTTATAAACATAGCCGAAACGCACGGGTCTACTCGTTTTTGTGCAATCAAGAAGCTACCAAACCAACATGATGAATACGCTCTAGCCTCCACAGGGTCTTTATCTGAAGTAGATCACTGGGAGCTATCGGCATCAGAGCAGAACTTTCCTCATTTATTTGGTACGATTGAAAACATGTCGGATTTTTCTGGAAATTCGGGTTTTCGTATTAGCAAAAGTGGTAAGTTAATTTTCACGAATTCATATTCCGAAGATCGCGGCAGAAGAGTTATTGTTGTTTACGAGTCAAAAAACGGCACAGTGGAAACTGTGTTTGAAAAAGAATTTCCAGGATTTAGTGCGATAATGAGCCCTGATGGGCGCTTTATTGCGACTGAAATCAAAGATAATGGTTTCCAAATATTCGAAACAACCGGCACGGACATAATATTTAAAGGCCACTATTCCAGCTTCGAATTTGACAGTGTTGATTTTTTTAATTTTTCCGATGATGCAAGTGTATTCGTCACAGCGGCCCAATCACAAACTATTGCGAATCGAGTAACTTCCGAGCTGGGCCCAATAAGGGTATGGGATACTAACGATGGAAAACTAATCAGTTCTTTCAAAGGAGATGATAACTATGTGTTGAGTAAAATCGCAATTTCCCCAGATGGTACAAGGTTGGCAGCGGCAGGTGCATCTGATGGGCTTTATCTATGGGATGTGAAAAACCAAACTAGAATTTACAAAATTCCTGCCACAATCAGTGGACTCTTAATAGGAGAAGGGTCGTGGTCCTTGGAGTTTTCTAGAGATAATTCGATGCTAGCGCAGTATACTACAAGGGGAATTAATGGAGCGGGTGGAATAATAATCAGAAGTGCAGACAGAGATGAAATAATCGCTTCTTTTCCGGTTTCCGCTGAAGTGGAAAAGCTATCGTTCGGTCAGCGCGATAATTTTTTATTTATCACGACATCAGACGGCAACGTACAGGTGCGAACGATAAGAGATTTCTCTGTAGTCGCAAATTTAAAGCATAAAACTACTGTTGTTGACATAAAAGTCGGTGTGAATTCAGGAAAGATTGCGACTTTATCGGAAGGAAGCGCTGGACAAATCAAGATTTGGGATCCCATATCTTTCCAGCTATTAGATGAAATAGACGTTCCGTTAGCTGTTGAGATGGATTGGTCAGAAAATGAACAGTATGTGACCATCTTATCATACAGCGGTTTGAAAGTGATAAGGGTTGATTCAAAATTTTTAGTTTCAGAGCTAAAACGTAAGTTACCCGAAAACCCTACTTTGGGGCAATGGTCAAACTTTTTTCCAAAAAAGCCTTATCGAAAAATTTTAAAAGATAAACCATTGCCGAGGTTTGACGAAAATATTTCATCTGAAAGTTTTCAAGTTTTACTGATGAATTCCGATCTCATGAGTGATCCTAAATTTGTAGAGAGTTTTGTGTTCTGGATTGTGAATAATAATCGAGCGGATTTGGTTCCAGAATTTATCAAACAGGGCGGGGATCTAAATATTCGTAGTGTAAAAGAAACCGAAACTAATCTTGACCCGTTATCATTTGCCGCTTGGTTGGGTCACGCAAGAGTTTTCGAAGCTTTATATGAACATAGAACTCAGATACAATATTCAGAAGCAGAAAACCCGCCCTTGTACACGGCTTTAAACAGATTGTCCCTTGGTCAAGATTTAGAGGTCGAAAAGATAATCAAATTTCTCATCACGAAAAATGAGCATGAAAAATACTTGAGTGGTTCCGATAATTTACCTCAGGAATTAAGGGCTCTCTTGGAAAAATTCATATCAACAACCAACGCAGATCATTAGCTGATAATTAGGAACAAATAATGAACAATGACTTGATTTAGCGCGAAATTGGGTCTAACAAAGACAAAATGTCATTATTTGTCCCGTGGAGTGTTTGTGAGTTTGTCCTTTGCTGAAATCAGGGAGTCCCTCGGGCTTTCTGTAGAAGAATTATCCGATATTCTATGTGTGTCTGCCAAGACCGTTT
>CAYXQH010000118.1:0-12423 GCA_964467425.1 uncultured Saprospiraceae bacterium | reverse complement strand
TTTTCATTAATGATTTTTGCAAATTTAGTGTTGACGCTTTTATAGGCTTCCCAATATTGATCGTTATAGGTAGTGAATTGAGTGAAATAATGAAAATGTGGCCAGATGGTTTCATTACTGAAACCTTCGTAATACAATTCAATTTCTTGTTGGCTCAAAAAAACAGGAATTAAACCTTCTTTTCGAAGGTCAGCTTTGATGTTGCTCTTATCCTCTTTATTTTTAATCTCTTGTCCAGGCCAGCCAATCCATAGTTTTTCTAAGTCCGTTTCTAAAGAATTCAATCCGGTAGCAAGTCCACCAGCACTTGGATGATATAAAAGTTCGTCTCCTTTTTTATCAATGGTGACAGGAAGTCGATTAGAAATAATTATTAATCGAGGCATTTTTTTAAATTAAAATTGTAGAATAGGTTTTTTAACTATCGTAGGTTGTATACCTGTTTCCATAAAGAAAACGGGCTTTATACCTGAAATATAAAAAAGTCTATGAAAAGGCTTCAAGTTTTAAAACTTGATTTATTGGTAAAATTTGGAAGGAAATAGGAGTCTTACTGAAGTTCTCTAATTATTTTATTCGGTATTACTCATTTAGAACATTAAGCCAAGTAACGAAAAACGGTTTTCGGTATTAGGTTTTCGAAGAAATCGAAACCCTAATGCCGAATACCGAATATTTCTCAGTTCAATTATGGAAAATTCAATGGAGTCATCCCTTTACTGAAATTTGGTTGACTCATATTTGTATTTATACTGTTTTACGTTTTCGACGAGTTTTGAACAACTCAACAATTTCTTTTTGTTTTAAGAATCCTAACTCAAGGAAATTAACCTGAACGAATTTTTTGATATCCTGGTAATCTTTTCCTCGCTTGTCCGTATATTTTTTAAGTAACTTTTTAACATACGCCATGCAAAGTTCTTTGATGTTTTGATTGAACTTTTGATTGGAAAAAATATCCATATATACTGGAAACGATTTTGATAATTCAAAATATTCGTTGTAATCAGAGACTTCAATGTTTTTGATAAAACGCTCGAAATAAGCAAATATCGTAGCTCTCAAACATTTATTGATTGGAGACATTCCTTCATTTTGAGCATAAAAAACTTTTACGGCTTCAGCACTATCTTCATGAACGTAACCTTTGCTATGAACCTCATCGGTTAATTTATAAAACTGAGATAATTTATCACTTACACTGTGATCTAATATCGCAGATATTCTTTTATCTGCAGCAGGGTCAATGTCAATTCCTTCTGCACGAAGTGCAATTAATAAATCCCACCATTTGTCCGCAAAGTCAGGAAGACTTGATCGAGTAGCATTATAAGTGGATTTAAGATGTGTTTGATCTGCTTCATTCAAATCAAAAAAGTGTCCGTAAAGTCCAAGCATTTCAATAGACTCATCCGTGTTTTTAAATAAGTCATTATCTAAAAACTCTTTAATTTCTCCGATAAAACTTCCGTTGTTAGTAGAGTGCTTAATTCGATATTTTATAAAAGATTTGACCGATGGAAATAAGGTTTTCAATCCTGCTTTATCTGTTGGAAACTCGGTGCTCATAAAATTCTCAGTCCGGAATTGATTGAGGTATCTTGCATGTCCAAGTGCCCGGTCTCTTTGATCTCTAAATTTTGGTAGTTTTTGACTTTGTAAAAAATAACGAATACGTTTATTTTCTAAAAGGTTTATAAGGTTCGTGATCCAAATATCACTACTCATTGCAAAACCAATCTGAATGGTCTGTCCAATTCTCTTTTTGATCAGATCAAAATTAGAAGAGTTACAAATCGCTAAAAGGATATTTTTGAAATGAGCTTGTGGTCGGATGTATTTATAATTCTCATTAATCACGCCTCTCAATACTGCAAATCCTAAAATTCTAGGTAAGAATAAGCCTTCAAATCGATCATCCATTAGGTAAGACTCAAAAGCAAGAATTTGCAATGGATTTTCATCGGCCACCTCGCTATAAAGCTTGGTGATTTTAGATTCATGTGCATTTCTTATTGCCTGATACTGTTCCTCCTCTTCTTCATCCAGATAGATTTTTAATTCTTCTGAATTTTGAATCTCTTCAGCAATAGTGTTGAGCTGATCGATATACGTTTTATCTAATTCTTTCATATTATATAGGATTGGTATTTTAAATAGAAACCTGGCAGCGCATTTAAGCCCTACCAGGTTAGTTTTTTTATTAAGATTTTGTTTTTTGTTTCTTATGAAAGCGAACGAATGCGCCACAATATAAACAAAAAAAGGAATACTCGAAAAGAAATGCTTAAAATTCCTTTTCTATTCTTCTTCCTCAGAAGCGGCTACTACTTTACCTCCATCCAGTTCGTCTTGCCATACTTTGAGCTTATCCCATTCGCCATCAGCAGCCATTTTGGATTGAGCTGGCCATGTAGTTGGATCATGTGCTCCAAAGTTTCCTTCTGCATTAACAAGCATTTCTTTGATGCTATCAGCAGATGCAGCAGCAAGTGCAGCAAATGTAGTGATACCTCCATTATTCAACACTTCAGCAATCTTTGGTCCGATTCCTTCAATTTTAGTAAGGTCATCTGGTTCAGCAGCCGGAGCTTCTTCAACAACTGGTTCTGGTGCAGGAGCAGCTGGTGCTTCAGCAGCAACTTCTTCTTTTGCAGGTTCTTCAGCTGGTACCTCAGCAGCAGGTTCTTCAGCTGGAGTCTCGGCAGCAGGCTCTTCAGCTGGTGCCTCAGACATAGATTCTACGGTAGTTTGTTCTACAGACTCCGCAAATGATTTATTATCTTGTTCTGCAGGTTTATGCTCATCATCAGCTGGTCCAGCCAATGGAGAACTAACTTTCTTAGGCGTTCCTGAAACCTTTTTGTGCCATTCCAGTTTTTCTTCAGCTGCTTTCGCTATTCTGATTTGTACTTTTTCTTCTTTTGCAGCAATCCATTCCTGGTACTTTGTTTCTGCTTCTTCAGCAGATAATGCTCCTTTAGCAACACCTCGCATTAAATGCTTTTTATACATAACCCCTTTAAAACGGAGAATCGCTCGCGCAGTATCCGTTGGTTGGGCACCTTTAAGTAACCAGTCATAAGCACGGTCACGGTCAAGATCAATAGTTGCTGGAACAGTCATCGGGTTATAAGTCCCGATTTTTTCGATGAATTTACCATCTCTTGGAGCCCTTGCGTCGGCTACTACAATGTGGTAGAAAGGTTTTTTTCTTCGACCTTTTCGTTGAAGTCTAATTTTTACTGACATTTTGTTAAAGTTTACTTGGTTCAACCATACCTGTTTAATCCGAAATCGGACACAGGTTTTTAACGAGCTGCAAAGGTAAGCTTTTTAAATGGAAATAAAAACGGCTTCTGAAATTAATTTAAAGTTCTGGAAGTCAGTATATTCATCCCAAGCCATCCTACCATACTTATTATATGATACGACGGCTTGGTTCTACTTAAATTTTTGCTAAAACACTTATTTTGCCCCGAGAATTTCATCTCTGATAATAAGGTGCACTTCTGCTCTTCTTGCATTAGCAGGGTCAGTTGAAACAGTATCGATGCCTAATGGTTGAAGAATAATACGATCTGTTTGGACACCCATAGCTAATAATTGTTGTTTTACGCTTTCTGCTCGTTCTCTGGACAATCGTTGATTTATGGCTAGACTTCCTACATTACTAGCATATCCTTTGATTGTTATATCCAGACTTTGATAAGTACTGAGCCAGTTGGCTATTTGCTGGATTTTATCATACTGAACTCCAGTGAGTTGAGAAGATCCATTTGGGAAATAAACATTATGTTGACGATGACGTGTAACAAACGTTTTTACATCTTCTTTAGGTCTTGTTGTAGGAGTAGGAGAGACCGTAGGAATGGTGGAGACAGGAGGAGCGGTGTTGATCGGTGCAGGAGTAATATGTGTGTGGGCATTTAATTGGTTCTCAAGTAAGGCAATTTGATTTCGCAAAGCCTTAACCAGTTCACTATTATCAGGAGCTGATTTTTGGACTATGGCTGGTTTCGCTTCTAAAGCTGCAATTTTTAGCTGAAGTTCGACGATTTGTTTATCATATGCTTTTAATAAATCGGCATCGAAACTCTTATCACCATTTTCCGATGGTTGCTGAGTAGCGAGTATTTCTAAACGTGCCTGTTGCTGTTCCAATAAAAGAACTTGCTTATTTAAAGCTGCAATTCGTTCTTCTGCTTCTCGAGGCATTTTATTCCCGTGAATGATATTGGTCGTTGCAAGATTTTTTATATTTCTATTCAGGTTTTCTATTTCCCGACTGAGTTCTTTATTTTTTTGTCTTTGGAATTCTTGCTCAGATGTTATTCTTTGAATCTTGTCCTCCAGGTATTTATTATGAGCTTCTAGATTGCTTTGTTTTTTAAAATGATCATTCGCTCTTTTATCTGAATAACGTTGATCTTCGAGATATCTTGAATCCCTTTTCTCTAAGTATTCTTGAAGCTCATTATCCCTCGTCTGATTTACCTGCTCTGATTCCAGTCGTGTTCGAAGTTGCTCAATTTCTGTATTTAAATTTTTTCTGATTTCTTCCAACTCGGATTGGTTGTTACTTTTACTACTTTCCTGGGATTGCTGATTTAATATTTGTTCATATACTCTTTCTAATTCTTCAATTTTAGAATTAGTTTGAGATTCAATTCGTTGATTGGTTGAATAAGCAGGAGGCAGAGGTGCTGGCAACTGGTAAATATACCGACGAGCAGTTTTTCGTTTTCTCGCCTTTACAATCGTGCTTATTAATGCCGTATATTCTTGAGCAGTCATTTTTATAACAGGACCTTCTGCGACCTGCGCATGTCCATTGTTTTGGAATATGCATATAAATGAAAAAACTAGGATAGAAAATTTTATTATTCTCATTGCTAATAGAATGAATTGTTTTGAGAAAATCCAGCAAGACTATTCTGGTAATTATTAGAATAGCCTTGACTGGAAATGATTTAATATCAGGTTTGTCTAGTGATGTACTAGAACTTAGTCATCAGATTTGTTTTTCTTCTTGAATAAGCGCCAACGTTTCACTTCTTTTTCCTCTTCTTGATTAATCACGCCAGACTTTTCTAAGCTTTCTAAACGGTTGTTCATGATTTTCAAATCTTCATTTTGCTGGTCCAACTTACGTTCTAATTCAATTAGCATTCTTTTTAACTCCTCTTCGTTTTCCTCTTTTTCATCGTCCTCTGCTATTTCTTCTTCAATCTCTTCTTTTTCAATGATCGTTTCTTCGACTACCTGCTTTTCAGTATTCAGATATTGTTCGTTAGGATAGCTACTGTAAACGGGAGGTGCAGGAGCGTACATAACTTGAGCATCTTGTGGGTAAATTGGCTCATCAACACTTTCCAGGATTTCTTCGATTAGATTTTGAAATTCAGCTGGAGACATTCTGATTTCACTTCCTGAATTACTAATAGAAACATTACCGATTGGGGTAGCTGTGTTTGGAGAAGTTATTACCTGCGGTGTAGTCATCGTTTCATTGTTTACAATAACAGGTTCGCTTTTTTCAATAGGTTCATCTCTGTTTTCCAATTCTACAACAACTTGTTCTGCTTCTGCTTTTTCTTCTTTTATAACTTTAGCCTTTTCCAAATCTTTTTCTTCGTATGCCTTGATTAATTCACTTTCCAGCTTAGTTATTTTTTCTTCGTATTTTATTTTAAGTTCTTCAGCTGCAATATCATTCTGAGCTTTCTGCTCATCCAATTTTTGCGTTAGTTCCAATTGTCTAATTTCTTCGGGAGATTTGTTTTTCTTACCAAACCTTAGTTTTACACCAGCACTGTAAAACCAAGAAGTATTAATTTCTTCCGGTGCATATAAATCATCAATTGGAGGCGTTGATGTTAGGATTGCTCTAGCACTACCAAAGATTTTTAAATTCTTTGAGACTGGCATAATGAGTCCTAATCCACCCATTGCATAAGGTGTATCGGAATCATCGTCAAGTACAGCTGTCAAGGTGTCAGAAGGACTAAAGATCGTTTTACCCTGGTAACCGTCTTGTACATCAATCATACCGCCACCAAGCATTAGGAACGGAACCATTCCTCCGGAAGTATTCATTCGCATTCTAATTTCTCCACCCCACATTGCCAAATCATCCAGGCTTGTAAAAGAATCTTCATCCAAGGCTCTCCAGTAATGTGCTCTCAAACCGATATATGGTCCAAGATCAAATCCTGCACTTGCTCCCGCCATCCATGTGTCTCGGAATAAAAGACTATTATCAAAATTCATTTTACCAATAACTGCTTCAAGTCCTAGGTCTAATCCTCCGGACGATCCTGAAAAAGAATTAAAATAGGCCTTATCTAGTTCAGACATTTTTCCAGGCTTACGACCTCCTAAATAAAATTGAAGGGCAGCACCTAGGGACCAATTCGTTAAATCCTCTCTATTGAAATCAGAATTAGTTACACCTAGTCCTATTTTATCAGCGTCGGTTAAAAGATGAACGCCAGAATTGAATCGGTAGGCAGTATTACGAGCCTCTAACACAAGTGTAAATCGGTCAGCTAAACCAATGTTAATTCCAGCTCCAGCCGTTAGGTATATCTGCTGACTTTCTGCTTTGCTATCTAATTCTAATTTTTGCACCCCTGTACCCAGAAGGACAAAAGGCATTAATTTTTTTCGACCAATATTGGCTCTCATTTCACCTCCCCAACGTGTAAGGTTAACATCGCGTTGAGTAAATGTATTCGCATCGAAACTTGCTAATCCAAAATCTTCGAAGTTATTTTTCAATTCATAACCTTGTTGGTATGAAGCACGCATTTCAAAGAATTCTCCAAATCCGAATCCAAGCTTTCCTCCTATTAGATAACCGTCTTCAAGGCCGGCATTATCATTCCACCAGACGTGTTCTCCTGAAGGTGCTAAAGTATAACTCAAGCCAGAAACCTGAGCATATCCAAGTTGGCTTACAAAAAATGCAAGCAATAATAAGGTCAATCGATTTTTAATCATTTTAAAAATAGTTTATGGTTTATTTTTGAAATTTATCAACTTTGGAATTGGGGATTTTTCCATTTTAGACTCTTCGTAAATAAGTTGGTAACTGTTAAAGTTTTGATATTGGTTGAGAGGTGACTTGACGTAGGATCTTTCGTATACTTTGCTTTTACGAAATCTTTTTTATTTGGTTCCTTTTTTGATGAATTTGGTTTAATGGTCTATAAGTCAATTAGTTAAAGAAGTTGAAAATAGAGCGTTTTATAAAGAAAGGACATGACAGCTGCAAAAAGATAAGAACCATTCTGGTTTGTTTTTGTGACATTTTTTACTCTTGATTATTGTTTTAACATTTGATTATTTTACCCTTATTTGCAGCGTTTTATTAGAATTTCTAGAATATTAATTTTAAGGCTTTCCAATTTTATAAGCATTAGTCACATCTCGTTTTTAGTATGAATTTTTCTCGGGTTCTATTCCTTTTTGTAAGAAGGATTCTTTAATAAATAATTTAAGGATCAATCCAATAGTTAATCCATTGGTGTGACGCATTTTCTAAAAATATCCCTATCTTTGTTATTCCGACTGAGAACGCCAACTCTATTATTCATTAATTTTGCCCAAACCTTTTTTCAATGAAGAAAATCTGCGTTCTTTTCTACTTCTTATTTTTTTCTTTCTTATTAACTGCTCAAACTGATCTTTCTGGTATCATCAATGACTATACAGTGGTTACCAATATTCTTGGTGACGAATGTGAAAGTAAAGTCACCGTCAATGATGCATCAGCATTTTTGATAGGAGATCAGGTCGTAATAATTCAAATGCAGGGTGCTCAGATAGATGAATCCAACTCCGCTTCTTTTGGAGATGTTAATACTATAAATGGAGCCGGATTGTATGAGATCAATGAAATTGATTCGATAATAGGTAATGATGTTTATTTAAAATATCAATTGGAAAACACCTATGAAGTTTTAGGAAAAGTTCAATTGATCAGAATGCCCGTTTACGATAATGCAGAAGTGGTTGATACCCTGACGGCTAATGCCTGGGATGGAAACACAGGTGGTGTATTAGCTTTTCAGGTAGACGGACAGCTTTTGATGAATGAGGTGATCGATGTAAGTGGATTGGGATTTCGGGGAGGAATTGCACAAACAGCAGCTTCTAATAATTGCACTTGGTTAGTACAACAAAATGATTTTTTCTACGAATTATCAAATTGGCGGGGTTCTGCGAAAGGAGAAGGCATCGCTGCATATATTTTAAATAAGGAAGCGGGTAAAGGTTCACAAGCTAATGGCGGTGGTGGTGGAAATGATCATAATGCCGGAGGCGGTGGTGGAGCCAATATAACCTCAGCTGGTAAAGGTGGTGATAATGATGAACCTAGTACGTTTGGTTGTAAAGGGTTTCATCCGGGAGTAGGAGGGAAAGGTATATCGATGAATAGTGGACGACTATTTCTTGGCGGAGGAGGAGGTGCAGGTCACGAAAATAATAATGCAGCAACCGATGGCGGAAATGGCGGCGGTATCGTAATTATAAAAGTAAACGAATTTATTCCTGCTGGGTTTTCTATCCTGGCGAATGGTATTACACCGCCAGATGGCTTTGGTGATGGTGGCGGTGGCGGCGGCGCGGGAGGTACGATCGTTTTTGAAACTCAATCTATTGCAAGTACGATTCACTTTGAATCGAATGGTGGTGATGGTGGCTTGGTCTCCAATGTTAATGCTGCACGATGTTTTGGGCCAGGAGGAGGAGGAAGTGGTGGTAGAATTATTACCAATTTAACGACAGGTGATCCTTTTATGACAAGCCAAAATGGAGGACTTGCAGGGATGTCTGTTAATTCGACCAGTTGTGCAGATGGAACGAATGGAGCAACTGACGGCATGGAGGGTGTGCTTGAATCTACTAATGATTTTATAGTGCAGGCTTCCTCAGATTTCCTATTCCCACTTGCGGGTTTTAGTTTTTCCATAAACGGTGGAATGGTTGATTTTTTAAATTTATCGACGAACGCCAATACGACAAATTGGGATTTTGGAGACACCGCTACCGATAATGCAAATGACCCAAGTCATACTTACACCCAAAGTGGAACCTATGATGTTGAATTAATAGTATCGAATGATTGTGGTGCAGATACGCTTGTGCAGCAAATAACGATTTCGCTTGCAACTGCACCAAGCGCAGCTTTTACGCAAGATATTGAAAATGGCTGTTCTCCTTTAACAGTAAATTTTACAGATGTATCTACTGGAACCGTTGATACTTACCAATGGACCTTTAATGGCGGAACACCAGCGAGTTCGTCTCTTCAAAATCCAGCGATTGTTTATAACACGCCAGGTGTTTATGATGTGGAGTTAATGATCAGCGGCCCTGGCGGGATGGATGTTATTGTATTAGAAGATGCAGTGGAGGTTTTTCCAGATCCAGTTGCAAACTTTAATTTTGCTATAAATGGAGGCACTGTAGATTTTTTAAATCTATCAACCGATGCCAATACGAGCAATTGGGATTTTGGAGATACGGCAACAGATAATACAAATGATCCGAGTCATACTTATTCGCAAAGTGGAACCTATGATGTTGAATTAATCGTGACGAATGATTGTGGCGCAGATACCTTGATCCAGCAAGTGATGGTTACCGTACAAAGTCCATTGACAGCAGCGTTTACGTTGGATGATGGTAATGGATGTGCACCATGGTTGGTAAGTTTTATGGATAACTCTATCGGTATGGTGGATTCTTATTTTTGGACTTTTGATGGCGGAAACCCGGCCACTTCAATAGATCCTAATCCGCAGGTTGTCTATAATGATGAAGGTCTCTATGATGTGCAATTAGAAATTTCAGGCCCTCAGGGAATGGATGTGATTCTTATGGAAGATTTAATTGAAATTGCTCCTGCGGTTATTGCAGACTTTGGATATAATGCGAATGATGCTGAAATTAGTTTTATAAATAATTCTACCAATGCTACTATGTACGAATGGGATTTCGGTGATGGAAGCCCTTTGTCAAATGATGAAAATCCAGTTCATGTTTTTATGAATCCAGGAACGTATGAAGTGACACTTTCGGCAAGTTCAGCAGATTGTGCTTCGGTTATTATGGAAACTATTTTTGTTGATTTTGTAGATGTGGAAGATATTGGAGCGGATGCTTCGGTGAAAATTTATCCAAATCCCGGACATGACTTTATTACAATTGAAACAGCGATAGATGCTAATCTTTCTCTGCAATTGTTTAGCTTGGATGGAAAAGAATTTCCGACATTCAGAGCGTCTTTTAATCATAGAAAGATTTTAAATATTTCAGAATTACCAGCAAGTGTTTATTTGCTTAAATTGACGAATGAAGATGTTGTTAAATATTTTAAAGTATCAAAATTTTAAAATGATGAATTTTGAGATCAAAAAGTTTTGTTTTCTTTTAGTACTAACTGGACTATTTATTCCCATTCTGCAAGCGCAGGTAGAAGAGGAAGAGGAAATGCCCGAATTTGTAGATACGGATATTGAAGAGCCTAAAGAAGATACATGGCCATTAACCATGGACACGGTTCGTTGGAGTAGAACGCATAAGCAAGGTTTTGTCTGTAATAAAACAGAGGTTTTAATCCCTTTTGAATATACGCTTTTGCCAAAGAAATTTGCTCCATTAATGGTTGCCCGGAAAGGTGGTAAGGCAGGTGTCATTAATGATAAAAACGAAGTGGTTGTTCCTTTCGAATATGATGGAGTCACTATTTATTTTAATAGCTTTTCAGTTTTTAAGCGAGAAGGAAAAAAACGGAAATATGGTATCATTAATAGTGGAGGTGAAAAAGTTTTGCCTACCATTTATGGAAGTACAGCACCTTATACTGGAAAATTGAAATTTAATAATGAGGTGCCAGCCTACTCTGCAAAAATAAACGAGCCATCGGTTAAAACTTTGTTTTTTTCAAAAGACGGAAAGCTATTATATGAAACGCCTCATCGGATATATAATTATGCCAACGAAAAATATATTAAAGTAGTTGGTCCAGATTATAAACATGGTGTTATGAAGATGGATAATACAGTAGCTTTAGAGGCAAAATATACACATGTATCTTGGGTGCATGGTGATATTGCTTCGGTCAGACTTGGAACTGAAGGTTCTTTAATGAATCTAAAAGATCTGACAATTTTTCATACTGGAATGTCTAATTATAAGAAACCGGATAGCAATAACAATTGTATTATTTCTAAAACAATTGACAGACAACAGCATCAAGGTCTTTTTAATTTAGAGGGAGAAATAGTATACCCTTTAAATACCGGTCGTATTTATTTAGTGGATGAAACTGATTTATACCAAATCTATAAAGACCGCAAACTAGCAGATGTTATTGACGCAAAAGGAAACTCGGTTGCCAATTCATTTGATAAACTTCCCGTCTCTCTTAAAAGTTTGGAAAAAGGTTATTTTGCAGCAAAGAATGAAAAGAATCAGTGGTTAATTTATGATAAGGATCGAAAACGTTTTACTGAAGAAATTTTTTACAATGTAATTTTAGTTAAAGCAGGGTATAATTATCATGGAGAAGAAGATGTGCAAAATATTATTGCTATTGTTGCAAATGAAAAATATAAAGAATACTATTTATTTACAGATGGCCGTAAAGTAGAAAAGTGATCCTTTAAAAGATGGAAAAAGAAAAACCACGACTCGCCAGATTAACAGCCATCCTCACGCAGTTACAATCTAAGAAATTAGTAACAGCGAGAGCAATTGCTGAAAAACATCAGGTAAGTATTCGAACGGTTTATCGAGATATTCGAACCCTGGAAAAATCGGGTATACCAATAGTTACCGAAGAGGGGAAAGGCTACTCCATCATGGAAGGCTATAAATTACCTCCCGTCATGTTTACAGAGGAAGAAGCGAATGCGCTGATTACTGCCGAACAAATTATTCTAAAAAACAAAGACAAATCACTAGTCGATCAGTATGCCAGCGCTGTTGAAAAAATTAAATCTGTTTTAAAAGGAACTCAAAAAGAAAAAACAGCTTTACTTTCTGAACGCCTTGAAATCAGAGGTAATAAAGAGAATGAGAAAACAAGCGCCTATTTAGTTCAACTCCAATTAGCGATCACTAACTTCCAAATCACACAGCTAGATTATATTTCAGCAGAAGATAAAACGTCAAAACGGAAAGTGGAACCCTTTGCATTGATTCAAACGCAAGGTAATTGGATTCTAATTGCTTATTGTCGATTGCGAAAAGACTTTAGAGCTTTTCGCTTAGATCGGATTCAACGTCTATTTGTATCATCCGATACTTTTCCACCTCACCAAATTAGCCTCGAAGATTTCTATAAAGAAGCTCGGAAAAAATGGGAAAACAACCCCTGACATACCTATGACACAGGGTGCATGTATC
>CAYXQH010000117.1:0-12463 GCA_964467425.1 uncultured Saprospiraceae bacterium | reverse complement strand
TCCCAGCTGGTAAATCTGTTCTTGAGTTACCAAGAGTATTTGCTGTTCCAACATTCGGAGACCAGTCATAAGAATAGCCTGCATTATCGCCAACCATTTCTATTGTTGCAATCCCTTCTGCATTTCCACAAGTCGTTTCTACCACGACAACACTTTGAACAAGAATTGGAGGACAACTACAATCTACTGTGATTGGTAAATTACTTGCTACCGCAGTACATCCGTTTATATCGGTTACCGTCACACTATATAAACCTTGCTGAAGGTCAGTAATATTCTGAGTCATAGCACCGGTACTCCATTCAAAAGTATATCCGCCATTTCCGCCAGTGACTGAAACGATTGTTATACCTGGAGATGGGCAAGAATCATTTATTGCAATATCTAAATCAATTTGACTTGGTTCTACTACTGTAAAACAACTTTCTCCTGCAGCACATCCATTCGCATCCGTTATTACAATGCAATAGTTACCTGGAGACAAACTACCGTTAGTAGCCACACTACCATCAGCTGCAATGATCTCAATAGTTGCAGGTTGAGCAAAACCCGGATCATAAGTAACATCGTATACTACAGTTGCATCATCTGAACCTGCACATGTGGTAGAGACTGGTTCATTTACAACAATCGTTGCACCAGCAACATCATCTACTAAAACAAAACATGCAACAGCCGTACATCCCGTAGGACCATTATCTGTTACCGTAACACAATAAGAACCTGAAGTAAGATTGTTAAGCGTTTGACCAGTTCCTCCATTACTCCATGCAAATGTATAATTTCCACTACCGCCAGTTACATTAATGGTAACTGAACCATTTGCCATTCCACAATCTGGATTATCATTAACCTCTGCTTCTGCCATTAAAGGATTTACTTCTCCAATAACTACTGTAAGAAAATCTGTACAGCCTGTTGAAGGATCTGTAATTTGAACAACGCAAGGACCTGATGGTAGGTTTGTAGGATTACTTCCTGTTTCACCATTACACCATATATATTCAAATCCAGGCTCTGACATCGTTACTGTTCCATCAGCAAGCTCACAAGTAGCTGGTGTTTGACTAAGGATTGAAACAGGTGGGAAATCAGCATTTCCAACAGTAAAGGTTTCTACAATGGAAGGACAGTTAGGATCACCTGTAATAGTTACGGTGTATGTTCCTGAAGGTAAATCCGTTCTACAGTTGCCTGTTGAGTTAGGAGTTCCTTCACTAGTATCCCAATCAAAAGTAAAGTCATCATTATTACCGACCATTTCAATACAAGCACTACCATCTGCATCTCCACAAGTTGCTTCGATGACTACCACACTAGCGATAACAGGTATTTCACAACAAGGTCCTTCACCAACAGTTATTGGTCCTTCAGTGGCCGTACAGCCATCTGAATCCGTCACTATTACAGTATAGCTCCCAGGAGCAAGTCCAGACAGGTCTTCCGTATTTCCAGCATTACCGCTCCAATCAAAAGTATAACCTGGATTTCCTCCACTCACTGAAATATTTATTGAGCCATTATTGGCGTCACAATCAGAATCATTGACATCATCAACAGTAATTACGATAGGTGATGATTGTCCAACATTTATTGGTCCTTCAACAGCGGTACAGCCATCTTCATCCGTTACTGTTACGAAATAGTCACCTGCTCCAAGACCAGAAAGATCTTCCGTATTTGCAGCACTACCACTCCATTGAAAAGTATAGTCTGGATTTCCACCACTTACAGAAATACTTATTGAACCATTATTTTCTCCACAAGTCGCATCTGTTACGTTATCAACCGTAATTATAATTGGATCCGGGCCACCAATAGTAACTTCATCGGTAGCGGAACAACCGTTTGCATCTGTTACCGTCACTGTGTATGTACCTGGTGCAAGATCAGTAACATCTTCTCCCGATTGACCATCACTCCATTCTATTGTAAAAGGAGCAACTCCGGTCATCACTGATACATGTGCTGTTCCATCATTACCTTCACAAGTCGCATCCGTACTTGAGGTCATCAACCATATTCCTTCTGGTGAAAGTTCTACTTCAATACTTCCGACTGCAGAACAGCCTTCATCATCTGTTACCGTTACTGTATAAGTTCCAGCACATAGATTATCATTTACAACAAAGGTTTCTCCATTACTCCATAAGTAAGTATAGCCCCCAGACCCACCAGATGCATTTACACTTGCATTTGCATCACAACTCCCTGCACAAGTTTCAAAAGAAGCATTCATATCAAGTTCAATTGGCGTTCCATTTCCATCTTCAATTTCAATCGACTCTGTATTTGAACAGCCATTTGCATCTGTCACAGTCACGGAATACGTACCTGCTGAAAGGCCAGTAATATCTTCGCCCATTTGACCATCACTCCATACTATTGTATATGGAGCAACTCCGGTCATCACTGATACATGTGCTGTTCCATTGGAACCTCCAGCACAAGTTACATCAGTGCCAGATAGCATTAACCAAATTCCTTCCGGAGAAAGTTCTACCTCAATACTACCAACGGCTGAACAACCTTCATCATCTGTTACGGTTACGGTATAAGTTCCAGCACCAATATTATCATTTACAACAAAGGTTTCTCCATTACTCCATAAATAAGTATAGCCTCCTGATCCGCCAGATGCATTTACACTTGCATTTGCATCAGAAGAACCTGCGCATGTTTCATAGGAAGCATTCATTTCTAAATCAATAGAGTTCGATCCACTTCCATCTTCAATTTCTATTTGATCCGAATTCGAACAGCCGTTTGCATCTGTCACCGTTACGGAATAAGTTCCAGCGGAAAGGCCCGTAATATCTTCACCTGTTTGGCCATCACTCCATACTATTGTATATGGCGCCTCTCCTGTCATCACAGACACATGTGCCGTTCCATTTGCTCCTCCAGCACAAGAAGTAACATCTGTACCTGAAAGCATCAACCAAATTCCTTCTGGTGATAATTCTAGTTCGATACTACCAACTGCAGTAGTTCCATCTGAATCTGTTACGGTTACTGAATAGGTACCTGCACAGGCATCCTCTACGACAACAAAGTCATCGCCAGTATTCCACAGATAAGTAAAGCCGCCAGATCCTCCAGAAGCATTTACGCTTACATTTCCATCACAACTTCCATCACATGTTTCATAAGAAGCATTTAGCTGTAAGTCAATATCACTGTAATTGGAGGCATAAAGCTGAGCACCAAATAATGAAAAGGCAAGAATAAAAGTGAACGCATGTTTCACTCTTAGCCTATTCAGTATAGGTAGTAAGTTGGTTATTTTTTTCATATCGTGCTTTGAATATATGCTAAGTGAGTTCATTGCTAAACGTATTTGAACTTTATAATTTTAAAAGGGGATTATTCATTTGTTTCTCCAGAAGAACAAGCGTTTGGTGCTACAAGAATTCTAACTATTTCCACTCTTCTTTCTTTAGATGCAGCAACACTGTATATTGAGTTTTTACGATCTGCAATATCGTCCTCAATTCCAGATGGTGCTTTTTCTTCTCCGTTAGGTTCTTCAACAACAATAATACGTCCTGAATATTGTGGAAGTAATTCATGGGTATTAAAGTAATTTTCAATACTCATAATTCTCCTTTTGGTCAGGTTAATATTATAGTCGTTTTTCGCTCTTGGACTTGCAAATCCTCGAATGACAATCTGTAATTTTTCATCCGGTTTCATTTGATCCAAATATTCATTTTTTAATAAAAGAGTGAATTCTTCCAAATCTTCATAACCTCCTTTCACATCTTTTTCAAAGAATCTTTCAATTTTTGAAAGCTCATCCGGATCATAAGCAAAAGCTACTGTGAATTCTTGTTTTAAACTATTATAACTCTCATAGGCTTTTGTATATGACCATTCCGTTGTAGGTTTTCGAGTTCTTCTATTAGGTTCATCATTATAAAAATATAACTTAACGAGCTCAGGACCTGGAGGCGTCTTACATAAGAATAAAGAATCGAATAAATAGGTTGGAATAACAGGAATTCCCTTTGTCGTTACATAGAAGGTATCTCTTGACCAATTGCCTTCATCTTTTGATCCAACAACCATATATTTCTTATCATAGTCTAATCCGTAGTTATATTTTACACTAGAAGCTTCTTGCTTCCAGTCAATGGAAGTATCTTCTAAGTCAATATTATCAGGTACTTCAAACAATTCAACTCTAACACCAGAGAGTGGTTCGCCAGTAACTTTATTAAAGGTCAATGCATCCAGATTAACTGCTGGGGTTAAATACAAAGGAATTTCAATAATTGATCCACCATTAAGATCGATCGTATTGAATAAAGAATCATCCATTACCCAACCATCTAGCGTTGCATCTACTTTATAGTTATAGTTAAACTTTCCAGCATAATTATATTCATTCCCATCTTCATTTACTTTTGGATTTCCAGCATTAGCAGGATTTAATTCATCTAAAGTAACAGTAGTTCCAAATAGTGGCTCACCTGTTATTGCGTTATAAGTAAGTACTTTAATTTTAATCTGTGGAATTTCATAAATATCGTTACAAGCACA
Source organism: uncultured Saprospiraceae bacterium (assembly GCA_964467425.1). GTDB lineage: Bacteria > Bacteroidota > Bacteroidia > Chitinophagales > Saprospiraceae > JAHDHW01. Next base: position 7,918 of record CAYXQH010000117.1, on the reverse strand, counting down.
AAGTCCGTTTTCATCATCACAAGTTGATCCTGTTCGATTTGAAGAAATATAAGCTTGAGTGCCGTCAGCATTTAAAGAATAATACACATCATCATAGCTGCTATTCAGTGGTGCTCCTGCGTGTTGGTTTACACCCCAACCATTCCCGGTTCGTTTGATCGAATAAATATCAAAGCCACCCATATTTTGGCGACCATTCGAGCTATAATAAAGGTTTTGTGATTCGGTATGAAAAAACGGAGTAATATCATCTTCTGCTGTATTCACATTCGAAATATAAGCTGGTGCTCCAAAATCGTCTCCTTCACGGAAGCTACACCAAATATTCAAATCCTTATCTGTATCATTAGCATCTGTTGGACGATCACTAACAAAGAATAGTACTTCTTTTCCAGTTTTTTTATCAAAGCCAACACTTGGTTGAGTGGCTGTATAATCGTCTAAGTTTATACTATTGGTAAGTACAACTCTTTTACCCCATTTATCATTCGATTTTTCTCTATAGTAAATTTTACATTTTACTTCTTTTGCATTGACACTAGAACATATAGTATAATATACTCTCGATGCATCATCATTAAAAGTTGCATGAGCCGAATGCATTAAATCCTCATTGAAATCTTCCGTAATTTGTTGTGCTAATTTGCTGTCCTCAGAAATATAGATTCTTGTAAGAGGTGCTTCAGGAAGATATTCAGGGTTTGTTTTATAACGAACAGAAGAAAAGTACAACTCATCTCCTAAAAGGATTGGACTAAATTCTGAATTAGGTGTATTTACAGTAGTATCCAATTGGATTACTTGAGCACCGGATTCCTGAATAGTCATTGCCCAATCGCAATCACTAATTTCTTTATTTGCTTTAGTAGTATATTTTTCACTTACCCCTGAAGCATTTTTTTCTAAAAAGAATTGATAATAACGTTTAGCTTCCTCATATCTTCCCTGGCTTTTCAATACTGATCCTAAATGGAAATTAGTTAATTGGTAAGTAGCTCGAGCAGTGCTATCTACTAATACCTGACGGTAGTATTGTTCAGAAAGTCCATAGACTCTAAACTCTCTTGCTGCTTCAGCTGCATTATAAAAATTATCTGGTGTGTCATCTTCTGCTTCGTTGATGATCATCTGATAGTATTCTAATGCTCTTGAAAAGTCTTTTGCTTCGAAAGCTTCAGAAGCTTTCATTTTAAACCGCTTAAGGGATTGAGCGCTTACGCTAGCACTCCATCCGATAATTAAAGCTAACAGAAGTATATATTTTTGCTTCATGGTTATTCTTTTTCTGTTTGTTCTAATTTGTTTTTATAAATAAACTGGGCACGTTGGGCAGAAATCAACAACAGGCACTTTCTTAAAGGTATAAATCACTGAAAATTCAGGTCCTCCAAGACCTCCAGTTGCCACTTCAAAATCGGATATATTGATGTCATAACTTAGTCCAAATTGCCATGCTTTCATATAAAGCTGCATATAAGGATATACCGCATCTCCCTGTCCAAAGCCATCATTAAATCTATATCCGAAACCCATTGCCAGGGCAAGTTCTTTTGTCAAATTTTGATTGATATGATATTTCCCTCCAATACCAATCATATGAGATTTATAAGGTCCTTGATATTGTCCCATTACATTTAATAACAAGTCTACTTTTTCACTAACATCAAAAACACCTAAGCCATAAAGACTATATCTAGACTTCAAGGTCACTGCTTCAATATCAAAGAAGCTTTTCTTTGGTTGATTAATATGAAACCATCCGCCTCCTATATCAACCGTGGTTCGAGCTTTTCTTCTCGATCCATTATCTCGTTCTCTTTTTTTATTACTTTTATAATGCCAGTTCAATCCCATCGAAAAATCTCCGTAAAGAATTGATTGATCATTTAAAAGAGCAGCCTCATTAGCTGAGAGGGTAGGCTCAAAGTTCTTACCATTATATTGCTCATCCCATTTCAAGTCATCAGTTCTAAATGAGCGTTGATAACCTGACAATTGTAAAGCAGCGGTAAGCGCTTGATTTTTAGTTAATCGGTGAGTATATGAACCAATAAGTCCAAGATTTGTGGTGGCCATTCTAGAATCTCCAGCCTGGTCATGGCTAAAATTTAAACCTCCACTAAAAAAACCATTATCCTCAGGATCGTCCGAAAAGCGTTTTTCGAAACCGGCACTAAATGTTCGATAAGAAACCGGAACATCGTACCATTGAGCTCTGTAATTAGAATGAAAGCGCATATCTCCGCTAAAAACTCCAGTGAGTGCCGGACTTCTTAGAAAGAAGGCATTTTCAAACTGTGAATAATGGATGTCTTGTGCTAGTAAACTGCCACCAATAGACATGGTGATAAGCAGAAATAGCACTTTAAGTCGTACTGTTGTCTTCAAAATGTTCATAGATTGAAGTTTATGGCTAAAAAATTAATACAATATAGGGGACCTCAAAAAAGTAAGATCGTCAAAATAAGTCTATAATGTCCATGGGTTTGCATAACACATTATAACAACATTAACATCGTTCAAAAAGTCTAGGAAATAAAGAGGAATGTAGTGAAGAAAACCAAGGCAAACATAAATTGGAGGAAGCTATGGTGTTAATATTTCTACCTAATTCTATTTTTATTAAAAGAAATAGGTCTTTCTTCACCTTACAATATTCAATGTTTTTTTGTATAATTCCAAATTTTCAAATCAAAATATAAGGAATCACCTCTTGTATTAAAAAAAACATAATAACTAAACTATTGAAGAACAAGCAATTAAGCATAATAACTACAGATGTTAAAGTATACGTTTTTTAAAACTTTAAGATTATCTTAATATATAATGCGTGTTCTCTCTTTAGAGAACGTATAAGGTTATTCATTTCGCTGTGTTACTCTAAACCAAAAAACTGAATCCAGCAATTCTTCATACTCTCATCCTCTAGTCCCATTCCTTGCAAATCCTTAAAATTTTCGATGGTACCAATTTGGTAACAAGCTACATATTCCCAGGTAGGCTCAATTAATGCTTTTCGATGTCCTCTTGTTGAAACACCCGAGTCAATCAATAAAGCAATCACGGAGTTTCGAACATTTGCTTCCCCTCCTACCAGGTTCTCGTTCGGTGCAAAAACACCTTGGTCATTTATACTATTTTTCAAGCCTGTATCTTTAATCCGCTTAAACGATGAACGACCATCACTCCCCTCGTGCTCTAATTGATTATGGTTTTTATTATCCAGACCATGTGCTTTTACGACCTCATACAATTTTTTGTGTGGCTTCAAGGTTGAAAGCTTTGGCATTGACTTTAATAATCCTTTGAGTTCATTTGTTGCTATATCAAAATCTGGATCAGGAAAAGCCATTTCCTTCTTCCTCACTTTTGCAAAAGCATCAACATATTTGATATAGTCTTTTGGATTTGAGCGCATTAAATTAATCTCATCGAGCATCGCTTTTTCTTCTTGTGTCATAAATGAAAAATCTCCAGGTGCAGAAGACGATGAGCTTTTTGTTTCATTCTTATCTTCTGGTTTGGATTCCTCCGATTCTGAAGTACCTGTTGACGAAGGTGGGTTTGACCCTGTATCCGGTTTTGTGTTTCCAGTAGATGCTGATGCTCCATTATTACCAGCGTTCGAATCTGGTCCCATTCCAAAAAATTGTATCCAGCAGTTTTTCATATCTGGATTATCTGACCCCCTCAATTCCTTCAGGTTTTCGATGGTGCCTATTTGATAACAAGCTACATACTCCCAAGTAGGTTCAATTAATGCCTTTCGATGTCCTCTTGTTGAAATTCCTGCATCTATCAATAAAGCAATCACGGAGTTTCGAACATTTGCTTCCCCTCCTACCAGGTTCTCATTCGGTGCAAAAACACCTTGATCATTTATACTATTTTTTAAACCAGTGTCCTTAATCCGTTTAAATGATGATCGTCCATCTGTACCTTCATGCTCTAATTGATTATGCCTATTATTATCTATACCATGCGCTTTCGTTACTTCGTATAGTTTCTTGTGTGGTTTTAGTGCCGAAAGCTTGGACATCTTCTTCAATATTCGCTTGATTTCTCGAGTCGCCTTATCAAAATCCCGATCAGGAAAAACCATTTCCTTCTTCCTCATTTTTGCATAGGCATCAACATATTTGATATAGCCTTTTGGATTAGTCCGCATTAAATTAATCTCGTCGATCATCGCTTTTTCTTCTTGTGTCATAAACGCAAAATCTCCTGAAGCTGATGGCGATGAGCTTTCTGTTTCATCATTATCTACTGGTTTGGATTCCTCCGATTCTGGAGTACCGGTTGATGAAACATCCTCTTTCTCATCTGTAGGTAAAGATCTCTGAGGACGTTCTTTGGATTTACCCGAAGTTGCAGTGCCTGTTGATACCATACTATCCGTGCCTGAATTATTGTTGCCATTTGCATCAGGTCCTTTAGCAAAAAACTGTACCCAACAGTTTTTCATACTTGGATCTTCCAACCCCATTCCCATGAGATCTTTCAGGTTTTCAATTTTACCAATTTGGTAACAAGCTACATATTCCCAGGTGGGTTCGATTAATGCTTTTCGATGACCTCTCGTTGCTATTCCTGCATCTATCAATAATCCTATTACGGAGTTTCGAACGTTTGCTTCGCCTCCTACCAGATTCTCATTCGGCGCAAAGATTCCTTGATCATTGATACTATTTTTCAAACCTGTATCTTTTACTCGATCAAAGGATTGGCGACCATCAGAACCTTTATGTTCTAATTGGTTATTATTTTTATTATCCAGTCCATGTGCTTTAGTAGCTTCGTATAATTTTTTATGAGGCTTCAAGGTCGAAAGTGCTGGCATCGACTGTAGCAAACTTTTAACCTCTCTTGCTGCAGTATCAAAATCAGGGTCACCGCCTCCTATCATAACTGCTTTCATCTCTTTCACATAAACATCAACATGTTTAATATAACCTTGTGGGTTCGACCGCATTAAATTGATCTCGTCAATCATTGCTTTTTCTTCTTGCGACATAAAAGAAAAATCTCCTGAGGCTGATGGATTTTCAGAACCGGTTGATACAACATCCTCTTTTTTATCGGCTGGTATTTCTTCTGGGATATCATCCGGATCCGGATAAGCAAATAGTTGAACCCATGTTCCTGGTAGTTCATCAACTGTTCCTACATAATAATAGGCTGCATCACTCCAAAGCGGATTTAAAATAGCTTTTCGATGACTCTTATTTACACGATCATTTGCATCAACTAAAAGCATTATTACAGATTCACGGACGGAACGTCCACCTGCTGCTAAGTTTTCACTTCCTATCAAAATTGTGCTATCCCGAATCCTATCTTCAGGTGTAGAATCATCACTACCTCTGTGACTAATCACGCCTGTCGCTTTCATATCTTTTCCATGCTTCTTTGCAACTTTATAAAGCGCTTCATTAGGTTTAAGCAATTCAAGCGGAGCCAGATAACGTAACTGTCTAATCAAATCATCTCCAGCACTTTTTTCAATTTGCTTGCTTGCAAAATCCCAATTATCATCTTCCATAAAATCCTGAAGGTAAATATCAACATATTGAATATAAGCATTAGGGTCTGCCCGAAGCAAATTGATTTCGTCAACCATTGCCTTTTCTTCAATAGTCATATATTCGAGGGGAGCCTTAGGAGGAGGGGGTAAAGAGTCTATAATAACTACTTCCTCATAGGAAGAAGGAATTGTATTCTCTTCTTCTGACGAGGTACTCTCATTACCTACTACTGCGGGAGTAGTAGTTTCCGCTGTTGTTTTTTTATTGTTTAAAATACCACAACTAAAAAACAAGCAGACTATTATCAATCCGACTGAAGTTCTTGCGTACATATCTTTTTACCGGTAAAATTGAGTTACATTTACATATGCAAGGTACTGATTCCCAGTTGATTTATGAAAATTTTAATACATCATTTTTTTATAAAGTGTAAAAAACTGATTTCAAGGTCTTATAGTGTATAATTAGTTCATTAACCTATGTTTTTATTCGAAAAATTATCTATTTCTTAAAGATCATAACTTATATTGTTGAAAATATCCTCATAAATACTAAATCAGGGCTTTTGAACCGTCGAAAATTTTCAAAAACAATAATTAAAGGAGCCGTTTTAAATGGTATGATACCTTGTATTCCTGCGCTTTATCCCAAATCACCTATGAAAAAGAGAATCTTAAAGCCTAAACATTTAAAGAAAGGGCAATCAATTGGATTAATCGCTCCCGGAAGTTCTATTACAGAGGATAAACTTCAAGCTGCTATTTCTAATTTAGAAAGTCTTGGTTTAAAGCCTGTCTATACCAAAAATATTCTCGCTAAGCACGGCTATTTAGCAGGGAAAGATGAAGATCGATTATCTGATTTGCATCAAATGTTTGGCGATCCTAAAATTGATGGTATCTGGTGTATTCGAGGAGGATATGGCTGTACCCGACTCTTACCTTTTATCGATTATAAATTAATTAAAAAAAATCCGAAAGTTCTTATCGGCTATAGTGATATAACAGCCCTTCTTCAAGGTATATATAAAAAAACAGGCTTAATAGGTTTTCATGGTCCGGTCGCTGTTTCAAATCCAACGAGTTACACCATTGAAAACTTTCAAAAAGTAGTGATGCATTCTACGGATAAAATAGTTCTGAAGAATGCTGTGGAAAATCAAAATAGCGAAACCAAAAATTATCAAACTAAGGTAATAAAAGAAGGAAAGGCAAGCGGAAAACTAATTGGTGGCAATCTTAGCCTCATCAGCGCACTTGCCGGCACGAAGTATAAGCTATCATTTAAAAACAAGATTCTTTTTTTAGAAGACGTTGGCGAAAAGCCTTATCGAATTGATCGCATGCTCACACAACTTAGACAATCTTGTGATTTGCGTAAAGCTTCAGCTATCCTATTGGGCATCTTTAATGATTGCGAAGGAGGTAACAACTCTCTTTCTTTAATGGAAACTTTAGAAGATCGACTTGGAGATTTGGATATCCCCGTGATTTATGGAATGTCTTTTGGCCATATCGACCATCAGTTTACTTTACCTATTGGCATCAATGCAAGTCTCGACACCAAAGCACAAACCTTGACGCTACTTGAATCAGGAGTAGTCAGGTAGTCAGATCACTGAAAAGAAATAAAGGAGCACTCATGGGTTTATAAAATAAATATGGAACTTCGTTTTCATCAATATCATTACGAGCTTAAGTATCCATTCTCTATATCCAGATGGACCTATACTCATATGCCTGCTTTGGTTGTAGAACTTTTCGAAGATGGCATTTCTGGCTATGGTGAAGCCACACAAAATGCCTATTACCCTAATACCGAAATTGATTTCATGCTTAAAAAACTAAAAAGCATTGAAGGTATCATTTTAAAAAATGCAGGGAAAAAGCCGGAGCAATTTTGGAATTTAATCTATCCGCACTTTGAAGACTGTCCATTTGCACTTTGTGCTTTAGACCAAGCTTATCTCGATTTTTATTCTAAGAAAAAAGGGGTTCCGCTTTACAAACACTGGGGATTATCTTCAAAAAAACAGCCGCCAAATTCTTATACTTTAAGCATTGACGAAATTGAACTAATGGTAAAAAGAATGAAAGAGAATCCCTGGCCTGTTTATAAAATAAAACTGGGTACAGATAATGATATCGAGCTAGTTAAAGCCCTTCGAAAGCATTCTAGCGCTACGTTTTGGGTAGATGCTAATTGTGCTTGGACTGCAGAAGAAACAATAGAAAAATCAAAGGCTCTTGCGAAACTTGGTGTCGAATTTATAGAACAACCTTTAGCTGCAAATGAATGGGAAAAGATGGAAGCTCTTTTTGAAAAAACTGCATTGCCGATTATAGCTGACGAAAGTTGTAAGTCTTTTGCTGACATTCAGAAATGTAAAAATC
>CAYXQH010000116.1:0-12479 GCA_964467425.1 uncultured Saprospiraceae bacterium | reverse complement strand
AAATCTAGTGCTTAACGGCGGATGGTTACACGAAGCAAAAACACCTGAAGACCTATACAAACTAGGTTATTTGAAAACCTTATAAAACATTTTATTTCACTCAATATTAATTTTGTCTATTTTAGAGCAGTTATTTAATTAGAATTTCTGAAGATTTAGATGGTATGACTTTGCAAGAAATTTTATCGTGGTTTGATACTCATCCAACCGTATTATTGAGTTTTCTTTCGGCAATCGTAATTATAGCCCTAATTGGACTTTTGATTGTCAAAAACGACACTTTAAATCCTCCTTTGAGTTATTTATATACTTTTTTAATATATGCTTTTGCCATACCGGGCATACTGTCATTAATTCTCGTCCTCTATAATTTTTTCTTTTTAAAATCCAATCTATTGGAAGTTAGCTTTATAACTCATTTTGTTCCATTAATCACAATGTGTTTTGGGTTTTTTGTGATTCATAAAACTGTTGCGTTCAATCAAATTCCAGGGTTTGGAAAAATTACCGGGTTGTTCATTCTAATCATAATCACCTTCATAATTACCTATATCTTGCAGAGAATGTTTTTTGGCATCCTCTTTATTGGTAAATTTGGGCATATAGTTGTTTTATTTATTTTGCTTTTATTGGGCCTCAGGCTTGCTTGGGTTAAAATAATAAAATCATCTTAGTGTAACATTTAACTAAAATTAATACCTAATAATTAGACTTCTATTTACTGTTTTTAATACTTGCAGTATAAAATTAATTTAACCATTATGCTAAAAAATTTAAAATCGCTGTTCATTGTAGAGGAATCTCAAGAGGAGAAAAAAGAGAATTCTACTTCTGATAAACCAGCTCCGGCAATTGAAAAAAGCAATGCTTCTACAACAGCACCTCCTATTTCAAATAATAGTGTAGGAAGTAATTCTGGCGCAATTGACACAGCAATTATAGAGAAGTTACTTCAAGCTATTGAAAAAAATAATCTAGAAGGTTTTGACTATCTGGAATATAAAAAATCTCTTAAAGCATTAGAAAAGATGCCCATGGATGAGGCCACAAAATATCGTTCGGCTTTTGCAACTGCATCTACTATGGGTGTAACCTTGGATAAACTTTTAGAGACTGTTAATTTTTATATCGGTATTTTAGACAAAGAGAATTCACAATTTACTAATGCTTTTAAAAGTCAATTTGACAACAAAGTTTCTGGTCGTGAACGAGAAATCACACAATTTGAGTCGATTATCAAAGAAAAATCGTCTCAGATCAAGACGTTAACCGATGAAATCACAAAACATCAGGAACAAATTCAGGGTCTTAAAGCTAAATTAGAAGAAAGTAATTCCAAAATTATAAAAACGCAAAACGATTTTAAAAAATCATATGATCATCTTAAATCACAATTTGAAGATGACGTAGTAAAAATGCAGAAATATTTGAAGTAAATGGATAATAATACCTCATTTAAACCAAAAACCTTTTGGAAAAAGCCAGAAGGAAAAACTGGGATGTTTTTTATGGGACTCTTTGGAGTTGGAGGACTTTATGTTTTATATAAAGCACTTCCTTTTCTTATTGAGATTGCAGAGAACACCTTATACCTAGGTATTCTACTTGCCGTTTTAGGAGCCTTAATTTATATGATCTTAGATCCGAAAATGAGGAATCTCATTTTTTATATGTATAAGTCATTTATGCGTTGGATTACGGGTTTGTTTATACAAATTGACCCTATCGGCATTCTAAAAAGTTATGTTGATGACTTAAAAGGCAATTTGAAAAAAATGAATAAGCAAATTGCTTTGCTTAAAGGTCAGATGAAACGTTTGCAACAAATCATCAATAACAATAAAAAGAGCATTAATAGCAATTTAAAACTTGCAAGTGCTGCTAAAGAAAAAGATAAAAAGGGCATTATGATCCTTAAGTCTAGAAAAGCAGGAAGACTACAGGAATCAAATCTAAAACTTGATGGACTCTATAAAAAGATGGAGATTCTCTATCGCGTACTCACAAAGATGTATGAAAATTCCGAGATCCTTTTAGAGGACATTGAAGATCAAGTTATGGTTAAAGAGCAGGAACGTAAAGCTATTCGAGCAAGTCATTCTGCGATGAAATCTGCAATGAATATTATTGCTGGAAATAACGATAAAAAGGAAATGTTTGATCGCGCTTTAGAAGCTATTGCAGATGATGTAAGCATGAAAATTGGCGAAATGGAACGCTTTATGGAAATGTCTACAAACTTCATGGATTCTATCGATTTACAAAATGGTATTTTCGAAGAAGAAGGATTAGAACTACTTGATAAATGGGAAAAAGAGGGTGTATCTCTTATTCTTGGAAATCAAAAAGATTTATTAGTTCATGACCAACATAGCGTAGATTTGGACGCACCTATCATAAAAAATAGAACACAAGACAATCAATATTCCGATTTATTTAATTTGGAAGACTAAAAATTTAATAACTATTCACAACCATGGCAAGAGCTAAATTAACCCCGTTCTCTAAAATTTTAATAGTCGTAGCAATAATTGCTGGACTCTATTATTTATTTACTCAATTAAGGGATCCAAAAGTAAAAGAGCAGATAGATAAAGTAACATCATCAAGTAAAGGAAAAACAAAAGATGGTTATAAAGATGTCATTAATGTAGGTGTTGTAACCTGGGGCGGTTATGCAGGCGGACAATATTTTAATGAAGGCTTTGAAGCAAATAATGACTCTCGTTTTTACAAGGATTATGGCTTCAAGGTGAATTTTGAAGTCATTGATGATTTTGATGCTTCTAGAGATGCCTTTAAAAATGGTTCTATTGACTTGATGTGGGCTACTATAGATGCATTCCCAACGGAAGTTGAAGGGCTATCACAGTTTCAACCTCAAGTCGTTTTTCAAGCAGATTGGAGTAGAGGTGGCGATGCTATAGTCTCTGCAAGAGGAATCAACAAAGTAAGTGACTTGCGTGGTAAAAAGATTGCCGTTGCTCCTATGACTCCTTCGCATTCCTTCCTTATTTGGTTATTAGAAGCCAGTGATATGACAACAAACGATGTGCAAATAGTAGAAGTCCCAAGCGCTATTGATGCTGCAGATGCATTTAAAAGTAGTACCGTAGATGCAGCGGTAGTCTGGAGTCCAGATGATGTAGATTGCATAAGTAAAGTAGCTGGTTCTAGAATTTTGGAAAGTACAAAGAACGCAACGCATATTATTGCTGATGTTTTTGTATCAAAAAAGGAATTCATCGAAACGCACAAAGATCAGCTTAGAGATTTATATGAAGGATGGATGATAGGAGCTTCTGAATTAAACAATTCTGATAGCAATAAACGAAAAGCAGCTAAGATATTGGCAGAAGGTCTATCCCAACCAGAAGACTTTTGTTATGATGCTATCAATAATGTGCGTTTGGCAACTCATGGAGATAACAAGGATTTCTTCGGATTAAATCCTAGTTATAATGGAGTCACTGGAGAAGATCTTTACAATAAGATGAAAGTAAAATATGATAACCTTGGATTTAATACCAAAGGGGCAAAAAGTTGGAGGTTACTTTCTACAAAAGATTTAGTTTCGAAAACTACACTTTCTGGAGGGAGCCATACTGCAGAGGCACAGAAGCAATTTACAGCTGTGAGTAGAGATTTAGAAGAAAAAGAATCACTCTCTTCTAAAAGAGTAAGTATTACTTTTAGAACTGGAGAATTTCAATTAGGCGAAAATGCTAAGCAGTTAATTGATTTGCAATTTACTCCTATTGCTAAAGCTTTTGCCAATGCACGTATTCGAATTGAAGGAAATACTGATAATGTCGGAAATCGCAATTCTAATGTTGCACTTTCTAAAAAACGAGCTCAATCTGTGGCAGATTACCTGATCGAGGAACACAATATGCCAATAAATAGATTTATTATTTTAGGAAATGGTCCTGATAAACCTGTTTTAGGTTGTGAAAGGAACCAAAATGCCGAATGTAAATCCAAGAATAGAAGAACAGATTTTGAACTGGTAGTTGACTAATTAATGGCCTTCAAAAAATATTTTGAACTACGAGGAAATTTAGAATCCAAGGACAAGGTTATGCTTACCATCATTGGGGCAATCTTCCTTATTGCGCTTTGGTTTTTTATGTCAGAATCTTTGTCCAAATTGGTCATAACACAGGATGAGTCAATAGATATTTCTACTTTTTCTGAAAATGATCTTAAGTACTACGACAGTGATTCGTTATTAGTTGCGAGCTATGATTATCTAGAAACACTAGAGCAAGATCAATTGTCCTCTTTCGGATTGAAAAAAAATAAAGTATACCCTTTATTGCCTTCACCTGTAAAAGTGGTAAAGGCCTTTCCTGATCTCAATAAAAACGATGATGTTATAGGAAATACGTTTTATTCAATCAGATTGAATTTTTTAGGGTATCTAGTTGCTCTTTTAATTTCAATACCGATAGGATTCATATTGGGTCTAATCCCCCTATTTCGTGGGTTATTTAGTCAAATAATAGATTCTTATAGATTTATCCCCTTAACCGCAGTCACCGGAATTTTTATAATGTGGTTAGGTTTAGGAAGCGAAATGAAAGTCTCATTTCTTGCCTTCGGTATTGTAGTGTATTTAATTCCTGTTGTTGTTCAACGTATAGATGAAGTTCAAAAGGTATACCTTAATACTGTTTTCACACTTGGTGCCACGTCCTGGCAAACAATTAAAACAGTGTATATGCCATATGTCTTTTCTAAAATTATTGATGATGTGCGTGTATTAACAGCCATTTCCTGGACGTATATTACAATTGCGGAAATGTTGAATAAAGGAGGAGGAATAGGAGAATTGATTTGGACGGCCAAACGACAAAGTAGAATTGACAAAGCATTTGCCATTTTAATCATTATTGTGCTTATTGGAATACTACAGGATCGTTTATTTGTCTTTATAGATAAGTTATTATTTCCGTTCAAACATGTCAATAAGGCTAGCAAGCACTAAATTCTATGGCAGTACAATTTCAAGATACACAAGCGGCAAACATTATCGAATTAAGAGATGTAAGTCAATCCTATGATAAAGGCAAAACTAAAATTATTGAAAATTTAAACCTCCTTATCGAAGACAAACCTATGCAGGGTCAATTTGCTGCCATTCTGGGAATGTCTGGATGCGGTAAATCAACATTGCTTAGGTATGTTGCCGGACTACAGGAACCTACTTCTGGAACAGTGCTAGTAAAAGATAATCCAGTGAGCAAGGAGAACCGTGTAAGCATGGTGTTTCAACAATACTCCTCCTTACCATGGATGACTGTTTTGGATAATGTGGGTTTAGGACTTAGGTTTAAAGGCGTTTCAAAAAAAGAACGTGATGAAAAATCCATGGAGATGATTCAGCTTGTAGGTTTAGACGGTCATCAAAAAAAATATGCGCAATACCCCATTCTTTCAGGAGGGCAATTGCAGCGTGTGGCCATTGCAAGAAGTTTAATGTCCAATCCAGAAATTTTATTAATGGATGAGCCTTTTGGAGCCTTAGACATTAAAACTAGGTTGCAAATGCAGGATTTGCTTATTGGTATTTGGGAAAAATTCAGTCCTACCATATTGTTTGTGACACATGATATTCAAGAAGCTGTTTATCTTGCTGATGACATATACATTATGAAACATGCCCCCTCTCGTTTTGTACAGCACGTACATGTTGACCTGCCTTTTCAGCGAAATCGGGAAACTAAAAGACTCTCTCACTTTGATGAACTAGTACATACCGTTGAAGATGCCATGATGCAGATTGACACTGAAGGTTAAATCTTTCTTACTAATTAGGTCCTTAGAACCTACATATCGAATAGTAAATACATATGAATGCTCGACAATATTATAAAACTACTGATCTCTTTTTTAACAAACTATCTGAAAAGCATCTAACTTTTTTTTTCAAAGGAAAGTCAATAAATCCACTGAAAATACTTGCTATTTCTAAGGCTTTCCCTAATCTACAAATCAAAAATGAAAGCCTACTAGTTTTATATTCTTCACAAAAATCAATAGATAAACTCGATTTTATCATTACTTCGAAATATGTTCATATTGCAAATGATAAAATTTCTTTGCAAAAAGAGCTTTTTACTAATGATAAATTCGCCAGCTTCTCTAATGAACATATTGATTTATTAATAGCACTACTGGATGATTTACTTTTAAATAAAAATGACGAAAAAAAGGATTTAGAATACTTCACAAACAAATTCAAAGATTTTGTCAATAAAAAGGAATCGGCTAATCAAAAGTTCGATATTGACTATGAGTTTCTTCAAATATTAAAAAATGAAGGAGAAAAGATTCACGCTTTAGCAGAAGATCTTAATAATAATAGACGCTTCAGTAATACTATAAATGGGATAGTACATAAGACAGATGATGCTATAGAATTCAAGGCGGAACATGTCATATTACAAGATATTATTAAAACGTTCAATACCATCTACCCTCTAAATGATCAAACAAATATTGTGGCAGATTCTAAGGTGAAATTTGTTTTAGCCTTTCTATTTGAAAAATTACAAGGGAATGATATTATTGCGAGTTTATCCATAGAACGTATTAATACATTTGTCCTATCAGAAAAGTTTGATGAGAATATCGAAACTATTAAAAATGCCAGTTTATTCGATTTGGGAGAAGAATACCGAACTGAATTCCTATTGCCTTCAATATTAAAAAGATTAGACAGTCCTCATTTCTCTAACTCTAGTGCTTTTTTATACAGAATTGCTTCGCTCATTGCAAAAGCAGACGGCACGATCTCTGATGAAGAAACACTACAATTAAAAAAGATACAGCAACAGCTTACACAGCCTAAGCAAAAAATAGAAGGTGTCAAACAAACTGACGCCAATGAAAATGAGACACTTGAGGATGTCATGGACGAACTCAATGAATTAATAGGGTTAGATATTATTAAAAAAGCCGTTTTAGAATTATCTAACTTTCTTAAAGTCCAGAAAATACGTGAAGAAAAGGGATTAAAAAATGTAAATAATTCTCTACACTCTGTTTTTATGGGTCCTCCTGGAACAGGAAAGACAACTGTTGCACGATTAATTTCAAAAATATATAAGCATCTAGGTTATCTTGATAAAGGGCATCTGGTAGAAACAGATCGATCTGGTATGGTTGCAGGTTATGTAGGTCAGACCGCAATAAAGGTCCAGGAAGTTGTAGAGGCCTCTATAAATGGGGTCTTATTTATAGATGAAGCTTATGCTTTGGCAAAAGACAACAAAAAAGACTTTGGGAATGAAGCGATAGAGGTACTACTTAAAAAAATGGAAGATCATCGTAACGAACTTGTTGTCATCGTTGCGGGATATCCCGACGAAATGGAAGACTTTATTGAATCTAATCCAGGATTGCAATCGCGTTTTAATAGGTATTTCCATTTCGACCATTATAAACCAAAAGAGTTGATTGCAATTTTTGAGTTGTTTTGTAAAAAGAATGATTTTGTTTTGAATGAAGAAGCAAGAGAAAAATTAATATTCATTTTTGATAAGCTATATGAGAAACGTCATAAAAGCTTTGGGAATGCTCGTGTTGCTAGAAATCTTTTTGAAAAAATTATTGAATATCAGGCAAACCGTATCGTATCTATTACACCGCTTACTGAAGAATTACTTAAAACCATTGTAGAAAAAGATATCCCTCCTATTAATAAGACTGTAGAAGATTTCTTGCGTTTTCAACAGGATGAGGAGGAAGTTTAACTTTATGACTTAATGCATATAGAAAAAACTATATCATACTATCAAGATTGCTATAAACAGGAATTCCGTGATAGTGACGTATTAAATTTTTTAGGATCCAAAGTTGACAAGCGATTTTTTCTAAACAATCTTGATCAATTATATGGTGAAAAGGACGCCATTTTATTAGATAGCAATTTTGGAGAAGAACTTTTCAAATATCTTGAAATACATAAAAAAGAAAAAACACTAATTGCTGGTAGTTTTTTTTTGACGGGTAAGCTTTCCTTTTTAGGAAAGAAAAGAACAATTTGTGCCCCTATTATAATTTCACCATTAAATTTAGATTACAATAATGTTCTACAGGATCGAATATATTGTAATTTTAATGAAAATCGTATAAATAATGCCTTATTACATCTTATCAAGACCAACTTCGATTTAGATGATTCGTTTATTTTAGAAATCAAATCTCTTATCAAAAATGTCACTCTTAAAAACATCAATATTGAAGGTTTAATCAAAAAGCTACAAACCTATATTACATTGGAAGCACAAAGTATTAAAAAGCTTCCTAGATTATTTTCTGGACAGCAACTACGCCATGCTGTAAAATCAGAGTCTTTGCAAATAGTCCCTTCTATTGCCTTAGGAATTATTGAAAAATCCAAATCGAATAGAGACGTATTGTATGAAATCGATGAAATTAAATCTGGGCATTTATACAATCAAACGTTACATCATTTTTTTTCGAGAAGAAAAGTAGACACAGATACAGATTTTACGCATAAACCAACTGTTTATGTTCCATCTAATTTAAGTAATCCGCAACTTAACATTATACATGCTGCCAAAGCTAATGATCTTACAGTAGTTATTGGTCCTCCAGGCACAGGCAAATCTTATACTATAGCTTCACTGGCAATAGATCAAGTATATCGTGGCAATAGTGTTTTGATCTGCTCTAAATCTGATCAGGCTGTTGATGTTTTATATAATAAAATTATTCACGATTTAGGAATAAAGGGGTTGTCTATTCGTGCAGGTAGTGGAAGGAATCACAGGTCAAAACTAAGAAAGAAGGTAGAGGCTATTTCAAGATATAGACATATAGGTAGTGGGTCATATAAAATTTCCCAAAAACAATGGGATATTAAGGATGTCGAAAAAAAGTTAAAAGAGATTAGTAATGAAATTGCCAAAAGAGAAGTAAAAGAAATTAAGAAAACAGCACTTTTTCTTGATCATAAACTCACTTTTTTTAAAAGGCTCAAGCGCAAATATATATCTAAAAAAATATTAGAAGAATATCCTTTTTGGCAATTAATAGAACTACTGCAACAATATACCTATCAAAAAAATAAATTAGTCAAAGAACTTATCTTGATGAAATATCAGGACGATGTTTGGAATTTAATACGGAAAGATCGAACCTTCCCAAAATTTCTCAAACTTTTAAAAACAAAGGACACAATTGAGCGAGAAAGACTGTTTCAAACTATAGATTTTGATCCTTTATTAAAATGTCTTCCTATTTGGATTGCTAAAGCCACCGATATGAGTGAGCTTTTCCCGCTTCACAATGACATTTTTGATATTGTTATTATTGACGAAGCCTCACAGTGTGATATCGCTACAATGATTCCTGTTTTGGCTAGATCAAAAAAAGTCGTGGTTGTTGGAGATCCAAAACAACTAAAACACGTTTCATTTTTATCAAAAAAAATCTTAGAAGAAACCGCAAACTCCCAAGGATTAATTCATGAAGTAGATGTCCTTAATTACAGGGAAAATAGTTTTTTGGATTATAGTTTAGATCGCCTTAATCTTATGAATAATATCCATTTTCTGAATGAACATTATCGCAGTGTCCCTAATATTATAAGGTATAGTAATCAAAAATTTTATTTTGACAAGCTTAACATCATGTCAGATTTGTACATTCATCACAAGGAAGATGCCATTCATTGGATATTTTGTCAGGGATATAAAGGAAATGATGGAATAAATCTATTAGAGGCCAAAAAAATACTGGATGATATACAACAATTAATACTAGAAGAAAACACTTTAGATACTCACGCAGCTTCCACCATTGGTATACTTTCTCCTTTTAGAGATCAAGTAAATTTCTTAAAAAAGGAATTGAATAAATTTGATTTGACCGCAATAAGAAAGCATAAAATTATAGTTGGAACGCCGTATGAATTTCAAGGAGAGGAGCGTGATTTTATGTATATAAGTTTTACTATTGATAATACAACTGGCAGCACTGTTTTTCAATACTTAAATAAGGAAGACGTTTTTAATGTGAGTATTACTCGAGCAAAGGAAAAACAATTTTTATATTACTCCTTTGATCCTAAAAATTTTAAAAACACTCATTTATTGATAGAATATTTTTCTGAAACGCAGATACATCGCCAAAGAATCAACCCTCCTAATGAGTATATGGATAATTTTGCTGCTCAGGTATATGAAGAATTAATTCGGTTAGGAGTCTCTAAAGAAAATATACTTGTTAATTATCCTGTTGCTGGCTATCAAATGGATGTAGTCATTACATATAATCAAAAAACATTATATCTTGATTTAATTGGATATCCTGGGGAGCTAGAAAAAACATTTTCGATAGACCAATATAAAACCTTATTTAGAACTAATATTCCAATTATTGCTATTCCCTATACATATTGGTTATTAAATAAAAACGCTTGTCTGGATCATATTAGTAAAAAAATTCATCTCAAAACATGATTACTGAAAAAGACATATCCAAAAGCCTAGGAAGAGCAATCAAATCTCCTATACGGGTAGGAAATGTTAAAGATTTAGGAATTCATGCTGAAATTTTTCTAAATTTTTTTAAGCCACATTTTGAGAGGTTAAACGATGATGTTTATTTGATTAGAGGAAAGCAAATAAAATTCTTAAAAACCATATTTCCTGATGATAACGAAGTCATTGAAGAATTACACAAACCTTATTTTGAAGGTATTAAAGATGTTGATGTCCTACAACCCTGGATCAAAAATCTTAATACTGAACAACAAAAGGAATTTAAGCGTTTATCTACTATCACAAGACAACGTAGTATTTCTTCATTTTTAATTGAAATATGGGATGACACTCACTTCATTGAACGGACGCCGCAGCAGGGGTTTGAACAAAATGTAGGGGATTTTCGTAGTTGGAAACGTACGTTTTCCCAAGCGAGCAAGGAGTCTGTAGAAAATGAATTTTTTTATACATTATTGAAACAGATTGCTAAACTTGTTCAAAATATTCATCCGGAAGTCCGAAAACTTCAAATCACAAGTCATTTTATGCGAACACTTTCGCAAGAAAAAATCAAAGGAGAAAATGCTCCTGAAGGAGTACACGAAGATGGTGCGCAATATATAATGTCTGCCCTGGTTATTAATCGTCAAAATATTATAGGAGCAGAAAGTCAGATTTATGAACAAACAAAGTCTGATACAAATCAATTAATCTATAAAAAGGTTTTAGCTCCTGGTGAATTTATTTTTCAGGCGGATACAGGAGAAGAGTTTACTTTTGGCAACGATCTATGGCATTATGTAACACCTATAGAACCTATAGATATATCTTCTCGTGGTATCAGAGATATTATAGGCTTTGATATAGATATTCTCGATTAAGACAATACACAACTTATATTGTCCAATGAAGATCCATAGTCGAAGCTAAAGTCAATATGTACCAAATCTCCTGCTTTTACCTCTTGAGTATTTGTTGTCTTTAATACGGTAGGAGGCATCAGACTATCGGTGCCCGTAAAATTAGACCCTTCCGTTACTTCTACATAAGATTCTAGATAAAGTGCATTGACAGTTCCAGAAAATAAAACAGGTACAGAAAAACTAAGCCTAACCCCTTGTTTTTGTTCTTTTAATAATTCAATCTCGTTCACCAGAAATTGTTGTGTCAAAAACATGGGTTGATGACGTGTAAAATTTACAGGATAATGATGAATATTATCTTCTATCTCTGCTGTGCATAAACGTGCGAAATTTACTATGCGATTAGGAAATAATTTGCCTCCCGGTTTCAAATACTCTCGCATATGTTGAAATATCTGTACCTGAAATTCATTCGCACAATAAATGCTCATAAGCTCTCCAACAACATAATCAACCTTTTCCGGCAAATTAACTGTTAACGCATCGGCATAAATCACTTCCACTTTATCCGCCCAAGGAAATTTTTTTATTTCCGACTTAATAAAAGGAATCAAATCTGGGTTGTTTTCGATAAGATAAGCTTTCTTTACATATGGCATATAGAGTTTGGTAAGAGGAAGAGTACCTACACCTATTTCACAAACCGTAGCATCCCTAAAACTATTATTAAGTTCAAATGCCTTATTAAAAGCCTCTACTCTTTGCTCATCACTTTCCATAATTTTATAATAAAGCTCAGGGAAGCCGTAATGATCTTCATCAAAAGTCTGTGCCTTTAATAGACTATATTTTAGATTAGCGTAATTATATATTAGTTTCTCAAATAGGTCATCCATTTTGTCGTTTTGCCAGATAAATTCTTATTTCTCACAAATATGCTAAATGATTTGTGGACAAAAAAAGAATTCATATTATTCCAATCGATTTTCTTTTCTAAAAATTTCTGAATGATCATTTGCAAAAGAGAGCTTTGAAGGTTGTAGGATAGTGATATCTGGACGGATCGTAAAGACAAAGATTTATATATTCCAGCAGT
>CAYXQH010000115.1:0-12539 GCA_964467425.1 uncultured Saprospiraceae bacterium | reverse complement strand
TTTATTATAAGTATGCTGGTAGTCAAATAACACTCATTATTGAATATACCTTACTATTTTACTACTCATTTGCTTTTCTATTCGTATTTTAGAGCTAGAGCGTGTAAATCTATGAATAAAGTTCTAATTATTGTTTTATTGACCTTTGTGGGGGTTTTGACTGCTGTTAGTCAAAATCCAAATCTTGGTATTCCCTTCATTCATGCTTATCCTAAAAATATCTACCAATCAGGGGCTCAAAATGGATCTATAGCTCAAGGTGAAAATGGAGTCATGTTTTTTGCCAACAATAATGGGTTGATGTATTTTGATGGGACTATTTGGAAAACGTTCCCTTTGCCTAATTCGACCATTGTACGATCTGTCGCCATAGCCAAAAATGGGGATATTTACGTTGGTGGACAAAATGAATTTGGAAAATTTGTGCCAAATCAGGTGGGAGGCCTTTCTTTTCATTCTTTAAAAGACCTAATTCCGAAAGCCTATCAGGACTTTGAAGATGTTTGGGATATTGTCATCCTGGAAGATATGGTGTGTTTTATCGCTTCTAATCGACTCTATAAAATACAAAACGAGGCTTGTAAAGTTTTTGATGGTCGTCCAATCGAGTTTTTGGGGAGCGCAAATGATCAGGTCATTGTTCAGGATGTGGAGGAAGGACTTTTGTATCTGAAATCAGATCAATTGGAATTAATGGAAGGCACCGAGCTTTTTAAAGGAAAATTGGTTTCAGGAATCCTTTCTGGAGAACAATCACTAATCGTGAGCACTTTTCGTAATGGTCTATATTCAATTGATCAAAAAGGTGTTCAAGCTTTTAAAACAGATGCGGATGCTTTTTTAAAACAAAACAATATTGTATCAGTTGCTCAATCCAAAAACGGACAATTAGCATTAGGGACTGATTTCGCAGGCGTATTAATTTTGGATACCCAGGGTAAAAGTATTTTTCACCTCGATCGATCAAATAGCCTTTTAAATAATAAAGTATTTAGTGTGTTTTTTGATAAAAGCCAAAACCTTTGGCTTGGTGTAGATAATGGAATCAACTACATCGAAGTAAATTCTCCATTTACACGGATATACCCGGATGAATCTTTGGAAGGTGCAGGCTATGCGGTTAAAATTTTTGAAAGTCAAATTTATATGGCGACCAGCAATGGACTCTATGTTACAGAATGGAAAGAAAATTATGAACCACTAAATCCTGCCAAATTTGAATTAGTTAAAAATACAAAAGGCCAAACCTGGGGTCTAGATATAATTGAAGAGCAACAACTTTTTCTGGGGCATACAGATGGAGCATTTTTAGTAGAGAAAAATAGTGCTAGTCAAATTTATAATGAAACAGGCGTTTGGAATTTTGAAACACTAAATAGCAATAAAGAGTATGTCCTTGCTGGAACCTATAAAAACTTTTCTTTATTTAAAAAAGAAGGCGAAAAATGGCAACATCGGAATGATTTTGAAGACTGGTTTGAATCGAGTCGTTTTGTAGAGCAAGACAATGAAGGGAATATTTGGGTGGCTCACCCTTATAAAGGCATTTTTAAAATCAGATTAGAAAATGACAATACCAGCCTGCAAGTAAAAAAATACGGAGGAGAAGATGGACTTCCTTCAGATAATTATAATCACCTTTTTAAGGTAAAAGGAGAGATTGTTTACTGCGGTGAAAAAGGATTGTTTCTGTATAATCAGGACAAGGATAAATTCGAATCTTATACAACCTATAATGAATTCTTTGGAGCAGAAAACAAAATCAGGCGCTTGCAAGAAGCTCCCAATAATGACATTTGGTTTATTACTGAAAATGAAATCGGAATCCTAAAAATAGAAGATCGGGGATTGGATAAAAAAATAAAGAAACAGGTTTTTACGCAGTTTAAAAATCAACTTAACTCAGGATTCGAAGCTATTTATCCCTACGATGATAAAAATGTCTTTATCACAAAAGACAAAGGCTTTATTCATTATAACCCATCTTTTCGATCAAAAACAGATAGCTCTTTTAATGTCCTGCTAAATGAAGTTAGAGTATCAGGAGGAAAAGATAGTATTGTCTTTATGGGGTATAAAATAGAAGGCAGTACTTATCCAAGCTTTGATGCCAATGATAATGGACTTCATTTTCGTTTTTCTGGAACCGACTATGTTGGGCAAAAATTTCTCCAGTATCGCTATTATTTAGAAGGCTATGAAAAAGATTGGCAGGGCTGGACCAATGAAAATATAAAAGAGTACACCAATTTGTCTCCGGGTAAATATACCTTTAATGTGCAAGCGAAAAATCAATCTCAGATATTGAGCGTGGTTTCGACTTATGATTTTGAAATCCTTGCGCCCTGGTATGCCACGAAAATCGCTTTTGCAATTTATGCACTCCTAGCATTTTTATTGTTAGGAGGAATCATCCGAGCCTACCAAAGAAAATATTACGGATTGAAAAAAGATAGAGATGACACCATTCAGGCTTCGCAGGAAGAAATCGGAAAGTTGAAAGAAGAAAAAGTGAAAGTAGAATTGGAGTTTAAACAAAGAGAATTGGTTTCAACCACGATGCACTTAGTCCAAAAAAATGAAACACTTGGAACGGTCAAAAATTTTCTGGTGGATTTAAAAAAATCAAACAAGGATGCTGACCTTTCTAAAGAAATTCAGAAAATGCTTAATATGCTCCAACAAGAAGAAGTAATGGATGATGGTTGGGAGCAGTTTATGATGCATTTCAATCAATTGCATGGCGATTTTTATAATCGACTCAAATCGAAATACGCAGCTTTGACACCCAAAGATTTGAAACTCTGTACCTATTTGCGAATGAATTTATCGACTAAGGAAATGGCTTCTTTATTAAATGTTACAACACGTGGAATCGAAGCCAGTCGGTATCGTTTAAGAAAAAAAATACAACTCGAAAAAGAGGAAAATCTAACTGA
Source organism: uncultured Saprospiraceae bacterium (assembly GCA_964467425.1). Taxonomy (GTDB): domain Bacteria; phylum Bacteroidota; class Bacteroidia; order Chitinophagales; family Saprospiraceae; genus JAHDHW01. The sequence goes on along the minus strand of CAYXQH010000115.1, from coordinate 9,600 downwards.
TTTCCTCATTCAATTCTAAGAAAATTTATCATGATGTATCCGAACAGTAAAAAATATTTCTTTTGCTTTATTCTTGTTTTCTTATTTGGACTACAACAAGTGCTTGCCCAAATAAGCTTTCAGGATATTTCTGCTGCTTCTGGTATTGATAATACGGGGACAAACAGAGGTGTTGCAATAAGCGATTTTGATAATGACGGAGATGATGATATTTACCTTTCGATCCATGATGGACCGAATAAACTTTACCGTAAGAATAGCAATGGAACGTATACCGATGTAGCGATGGCAGCTGGTGTCGCATATCCCGGAGTCACACATGCAAGCATCTGGGGGGATTTCGATAATGATGGACACCTGGATTTGTACATTGGTAATCGAGAAGAATCAAATGTTTTATATCATAATAATGGCGACGGAACTTTTTCGGATATAACAGCTAGTGCAGGAGTTGGGAGAATAAGTAAACCAAGATCGGTTCACGTTGCCGATATAGATAATGATGGCTTCCTGGATATTTATGTTGCTAACCTATGGGATAATAATGCACTTTATAGAAATAATGGAAATCTAACGTTTACAAATATTATCATGGAATCTGGAACAAGCGATCCGCAACTTTCTATGGGGGCTATGTTTTTTGATTATGATAATGATGGTGATGCCGACCTCTATTTAACGCATGATGGAAATCAGGCAAACAAACTTTTCAATAATAACGGAGTAGGAATTTTTACAGATGTATCCGCAATTTCGGGAACGGACTATGAAGGTCTTGGGATGGGGGTTGACTTTGGAGATATTAATAATGATGGTTGGTTGGATATTTATATTACGAATCTTGGCTGGAATACACTTTTGTTAAACAAAGGTGATGGCACCTTCGAAGATATTTCTGAATCTGCGATGGTGAAAGATGTAGGTATGGGTTGGGGAACGACTTTTTTAGATTATAATAATGATGGTCTTCAGGATATCTACGCCGTCAACGATAGTTATTTTTCGCCAATGCCAAATGTCGTCTATAAAAATAATGGAGACAATACGTTTGATTTGGTTTCTGAAAATTCTCCTTTAGCAAGTATGTATGGAAGCTATGGAACCGCAAGTACAGATATAAATGGAGACGGATTGCTCGATCTTTTTGTAACGAATAATGGCATGACTGATGGAAACCAATTGTTCCAAAATCAAATGACAAATACAGGTAATTGGTTTAAGATAAAGACAGTAGGTACGATCAGTAATCGAGCAGCAATCGGCACTCGTGTCACTATAGAAGCTGGCGGAAAAATATTCATGGATGAAGTAGCAGGTGGTACAGGTTATGGTTCTCAAAATAGCCTCACTCTTCATTTTGGTTTAGGGGATGTCGAACTCATTGATGTGTTAACGATTCGCTGGACAAATGGGCTGGTAGAAACTTTTGAAAATGTGGATGTGAATACAACCATGCTGGCAATTGAAAACGAATCCTTTACCACAGGTATTCATAATCTGGAAACGCCGAATTTTACGATTCAAACTTATCCAAATCCAATAGCAGAAGAGCTGAATATTCTCATCGAAAATGAACAGCGCCAGGATTTTAATATTCAAATTATAGATTTGACTGGAAACCCCATAGAGAAAGTATTTTCAGGAAATCTGATGGCGGGAAGCCACACGATTCAATGGGTACCAAACATCCCTTTACCGGCTGGAATCTACCTGATAAGCATCCTTTCAGAGCAAACAAAGCTTTGTAAAAAGATGTTCATAAAAAAATAGGAAACAGGTCGAAATAGCGCTTAAACCTACTAATCAAGGAAACTATGATTTAATTTTTTGCCTGTGAGTGGTAATATGGTAGGGCTTTGTGGTCTAAAATCGGATAATTATTACTAATTATGTAGTGTTTTTAAAATTATAGAATTTTTAAAGTCTATTCTATCAAATATTATTTCGAATTATAAAAAATAATCTTATGCCTAGAACTTTTACAAAACTACTTTCTTTTTTAGTCTGTATTTGCGTTATGAACTTCGCAAATGCGCAGGCAGACGGGATGGTCACTTTGACCGTCGATATGAGTCAATATGCTAATTCATTTACCACTGTGTATCTCAGTGGATCCTATAATGGATGGAGTGGCGACGCAAATCCAATGACAGATAATGGAGATGGTACTTGGACAACTACCGTTATGATGACTGGTGGAGATCAAGAATATAAATTTACCTATGATAATTGGGCAGGACAGGAGCAATTTGACGGTAGCGAATCCTGTACGATAACAGATGGAACTTTTGCAAATCGATATTTGAGTGTAGATGGCGATGCAACAGTTGATGCAGCATGTTTCAATAGTTGCAGTATGTGTCCAGTAGACGGTATGATCACCTTTACAGTAGATGTAAGTGAATATCCGGATCCAGTGACTGGCGTATTTTTGGCAGGGTCCTTTAATGGCTGGAGCGGCGATGCCAATCCAATGACCGATAATGGAGACAGTACCTGGACAGGAACAGTAATGCTTCCTGCTGGAGATCAAGAATATAAATTTGTAGTAGATGGAGCCTATGAAGGTTTCGAAGAAGGCGAACCATGTACGGTAACTAATGGCGGTTTTACCAATAGGGTTGTTGCAGTAGATGGCGATGCGACAGTTGATGAGGTTTGCTATAATAGTTGTAATGACTGTGGCGTATTTTTAGATGGGATGGTAACCTTGTCCGTCGATATGAGTGAATACACTACTGCATTTACCCAAATGTATTTGAGTGGATCATTTAATGGCTGGAGTGGAGATGCGAATGCAATGACGGATAATGGAGATGGTATCTGGTCGATAACCTTAATGATGCCAGGAGGGCCACACCAATATAAGTTTACGCATGACAACTGGGCAGGACAAGAAAATTTTGCCGGTGGCGAATCCTGTACGATAACAGATGGCGGTTTTACCAATCGATTTATAGAAGTTGATGGTGATGAAACCGTTGGAGTGAATTGTTTTAACAGCTGTGATATATGTTCCCCACCTGTTGATGGTATGATGACCTTTACAGTAGACGTAAGTGAATATCCAGACCCAGTGATGGGCGTATTTTTTACAGGATCTTTTAACGGTTGGAGTGGAGATGCGAATCCAATGACCGATAATGGAGATAGCACCTGGACTATAACACTTATGCTTCCTGCTGGAGATCAAGAATATAAATTTGTAGTAGATGGCGCTTATGAAGGTTTTGAAGAAGGCGAGCCTTGTACGGTAACCAATGGCGGTTTTACGAATCGGGTGATTGCAGTAGATGGCGATGCAACGGTTGATGTAGTTTGTTATAATAGTTGTAATGCCTGTGGCGTATATGTAGATGGTATGGTAACCTTGTCCGTCGACATGAATGAATATACTGATCCATTTACGACCGTTTATGTTTCCGGAACGTTTAATGGCTGGAGTGGAGATGCGAACCCAATGACCGACAATGGAGATGGTACCTGGACAACTACTATTATGATGCCGGGAGGTGATCAACAGTATAAATTTCAATTGGATCAATGGGCTGCTCAGGAAGAATTTATGGGCGGCGAGTCTTGTACGGTGCCAGATGGTCCTTTTGTAAATCGAGGCTTGACGGTAGATGGAGATGAAACCGTTGGTGTAGTATGTTTTAATAGTTGTGATATATGTTCCCCACCAGTAGACGGAATGATCACCTTGTCGGTAGATATGAATGAGTATACGACTGCATTTACGACCATGTATTTGAGTGGTTCGTATAATGGTTGGAGTGGCGATGCGAATCCAATGACCGATAATGGAGATGGTACCTGGTCGATTACAGTACTTATGCCTGCTGGTGACAATAGATATAAGTTTACACATGACAACTGGGCTGGGCAGGAAACTTTTGCCGGTGGCGAATCCTGTACGAATACCAATATGGATGGTTTTACAGATCGGGTTCTTTCAGTCAATGGAGATGCAACAATTGATGAAGTATGTTTTAATAGCTGTTTTGAATGTGGTGCATCGGTAGAGGGGATGGTAACCTTGACGGTAGATATGACTGAATATGCAGATCCATTTGTGCAAATGTATTTAAGTGGATCATTTAATGGCTGGAGTGGTGATGCGAATCCAATGACGGATAATGGAGACGGTACCTGGTCGATTACAGTTTTGATGCCAGCGGGTGCTAATGAATATAAATTCACGATTGATGACTGGGCGGTGCAGGAAGAGTTTGCAGGCGGAGAGTCTTGTACCGTTACAAGCGGAGATTTTACCAATAGATTTCTAGAAGTCAATGGTGATGCAACGGTTGATGTAGTATGTTTTAATAGCTGTTTTGTATGTGGCGCTGATCCGGAAGGCAATATTACCTTCAATGTTGATATGAGTGATTATACGGATGCGTTTACTACCGTTTATATAAGTGGAGGTTTTAATGGCTGGAGTGGTGATGCGAATCCAATGACCGATAATGGAGATGGTACTTGGACAACAACGATTCAAATAGCTGGCGGAGATCAACAATACAAATTTCAAGTAGATCAATGGACAGATCAGGAACAATTTGCAGGTGGAGAACCTTGTACTGCAATGGATGGCGCTTTTGTAAATCGAGTGGTAGCGGTAGCAGGAGATGCAGTATTGGATTTAGTATGCTTTAATAGCTGTGAAGAATGTGATGGTGTTGAAGACCCGGAACAATGCTTAACATTAGATTTTGAACTTCCTAATTTTGCCTATACAATTTTCCCATTTGGACAAGTTACTGCTGAAAAAATTGCTAATCCTGATGCAACAGGATTAAATACAAGTGATAATGTCTTACAATTATTCAAGCCAGAGAACGCGGAGGTATGGGGCGGTACAGCTATTCCATTGGATTGCTTTATTGACTTTTCTCAAAGCAACATGATGGAATTACATATATGGTCGCCTAGAGCGGGTGTACCTGTTCTTCTTAAAATAGAAGATACAGACTCTCCGGAAGATATGAATGGTAATCCTTCTGTGTTTGCTGAAGTAATGGTAAATACTGCTACCTCAAATGCCTGGGAATTAATGATGTTTGATATGTCTACGCATCCTGATTTTTCTGATGCAGCTGATCTCTATGATCAGGTAGTTGTTTTTGCAGATTTTAATAATGCAGGAGTTGTCGGTGGAGAAACCTTTTATTTTGATAATATCAAGGTAGCAGGAGATGTAGCGATTGATGAAACAGAATTAGCTAAAGTTCAATTGGATGCATTCCCGAATCCGGTTGATGAAGTATTGAATGTGAGCTTTGATATCCCGGTTGCTGGTAATGCGACGCTTACCTTGGTTGATGTGTTGGGAAGAACAGCGAAGCATGTCGATATGGATTATGTTGGGCAAGGAGCTACAAATCAAGAGATTGCGGTGAATACCTTGAGCAGCGGAACCTACGTGCTCTTACTTCGATTGGATAATCAACTAATCAAAACGAAAAACATTGTCATCAAATAATTTAGATGACGCACATGGCTTAATTAAGAAATAGGGAGAATAAAAAATTAGGCCTAGGCACTTTAGAATTTCTAAAGTGCCTTTTTTTATGCTTTTATAATGATGGAATAATTAAATATAATGGCTTGAAAAGCTTCCGTGTGCTTTAATGGGGGTCTTTCTGCCGCTTTGAGTGGTAAAGTGGTAGGCATATATTGAATGGTATCGAAATATTATGGTTAACTATGTAGTACTTATTAAACCAAGCTTAATATTTTAATAATCAAAAAAATTCAACATGAAAAAAATTTACACCCTATTGCTTTTACTTTCAATCTCCTCGACCTGCTTGTTTGCACAAGTAGAAGGTACCTGGAGAGTAGCTTCTGAACTCCAATCATTAGGCGTTGGTCCTACTCAGGGAGATTTCACCTGGTGGTCTGTCGATCAGGCCGTACTTGATGCAAGACCTTGTTTTTTCGATGATCAATATATTTTTAATGCAGATGGTACGTTCCAGAATGTGCTAGGAGACGAAACCTGGTTAGAGCCTTGGCAAGGAATGGACCCGGAGGGTTGTGGAGCGCCTATAGCGCCGCATGATGGATCTGCTGCTGCGACCTGGAGTGACGATGGATCTTCTATTACGATCACTGGAACAGGAGCTTATTTGGGACTTCCAAAAGTGCATAATAATGGTGAGCTTAGTAATCCGAGTGAAGCTGTTGCCTCTATTACTTATCCCTATACGATAGATGGAGATAAGATGACCATCGATATTGATTTTGGTGGAGGATTCTGGCATTTTGTTTTACAAAAAGAAGGAGGTACTACAGGTGATACTCAGGTACTGCCTTTGACGTTCGAAGATGCAAGTACGGACTACCAAATTTTTGGCTTTGGAAGTGCAGCTGCAGAATTCATTACTAATCCAGATGCTACTGGTGAAAACACTTCAGGTAATGTAGCCCATATTAACAAAGAAGAAGGTGCAGAGGTTTGGGCTGGTGCTTCTTTACCTTTAGGTGAAGTAATTGATTTGAGTGCTGGAGGTATGTTCGAATTGAAAGTATGGTCTCCAAGAGCAGGTGTGCCGATCCAATTAAAATTTGAAGACACAACTTCTCCGCCAGATGGTAATGGTAATCCATCCATTATTGCGGAGTTAGCAGTCAATACAACAACAATGAATGCTTGGGAAGTAATTACTTTTGATATGACAATGGCTACTGGCTATGATGCAGCAAATATGTATAATCAGGTAGTTTTATTTCCTGATTTTGGAACTGCAGGACAGACTGGTGGTGAGAGCTATTACTTCGATGATATTGCTGTGGCAGGAACATTAGCGATTGGTGAAACAGAATTAGCGAAAGTTCAATTGAATGCATTCCCGAATCCGGTTGATGAAGTATTAAATGTGAGCTTTGATATTCCAGTAGCAGGAAATGCGACACTTACTTTGGTTGACATTTTAGGAAGAACTGCTAAGCAGATCGAAATGGATTATGTTGGACAAGGTGTAACCAACCAGGAAATTACAGTAAATACCCTAAGTGCTGGAACCTACGTGCTCTTACTTAGATTAGATAATCAACTAATCAAAACGAAAAATATTGTCATCAAATAAAGATGACGCATTTGGCTTAATTAAGAAATAGGGAGAATAAAAAAATTAGGCCTAGGCACTTTAGATTTTCTAGAGTGCCTTTTTTTTCTTTTTTTGAGGAAAAACTTTGAACAGTATAATTGATGAATGAAGTAGAATCTTTACCAAAAAACACCGCTACTGCTCAGGTAGCCATTAGCCAACTTGAAATTGACAACGAAAGTTATTTCAAAATTTCGAACTGCGATTTGATGCCGCCTTTCTTTATGAGCATTGTGAGCGATTCCAACCATTGGATGTTTATTTCCAGTAATGGAGGTTTGAGTGCCGGAAGGAAAAATGCAAACTATCCTTTATTTCCTTATTATACCTCTGATAAGATTACAGAGCTTGCAGAAATCACAGGAAGTAAAAGTATTTTTCAGGTACAAAAATCAGGAACGATAAAAACATGGGAACCGCTTTCTGAGCGCTTTGATGGGATGTATGAGTTGACCCGAAATTTATACAAAAACACCTACGGTAACAAGATCATTTTTGAAGAGATCAACCATGACCTCGATTTGACCTTCCGTTATCAATGGAGCTCAAGTAATGAATTCGGCTTTGTACGAAAATCTACCCTGATTAATAATAGCACAGATACTGTGTCCATCTCTTTATTAGATGGTATTCAAAACATTATGCCTTATGGTGTGGAAAGCGAATTGCAAAACGGGCTGAGTAATCTGGTAGATGCTTATAAAAGAAATGAACTGGAAAAAGAAACCGGTTTGGGTATTTATGCATTGAGTGCTATTATCGTAGATCGAGCGGAACCCAGCGAAGCACTCAAAGCTAATATTGCCTGGTCAATAGGTTTTGAGCAAGCCAAATATTTAGTCTCTTCTTTACAGGTTAAAAATTTTAGAAAAAGAAAATCCATCCAGGAAGAAGTGGATGTGAAGGGGGAGAAAGGAGCCTATTTCATTCAGGATGAAATCAATCTTGCTGCAGGAGCGCAAAGAGAATGGATGATCATTGCGAATGTCAATCAAAACCATGCTGGAGTTGCCCGGATTTCTGAAAGGATAAAAAACGAAAAACATTTAAAAGATATAGTACTTAAAGATATAGAAGAAGGTACCCGTCAATTGATCCAGATAAATGCGACTTCAGATGGCTTGCAATCAACGGCAGATTCTTTTAAAGATACCCGGCACTTTGCCAATACGCTTTTCAATATTATGCGAGGAGGAATCTTCGACCATAATTTCCAAATCGAGAAATGGGATTTTCAAGCTTATCTGGCTAAGGCAAATAAAGAAGTGTCCGAAAATTTTAAACAAATCATCACAGCACTTCCTGATGTCTTTTCATTGACGCAATTAAAAGCAGAAGTAGAGAACGTGGAGGATGCTAATTTTAAGCGTTTATGTTTAGAATATCTACCGCTTAAATTTAGTCGAAGACATGGTGATCCAAGTAGACCCTGGAACCGCTTTTCGATCAATACCAAAAGCGAAATTGACGGCTCAAAAATTTTAGACTACGAAGGGAATTGGAGAGATATTTTTCAAAACTGGGAAGCATTGGCGCTTTCGTATCCCGAATTTATTGAGTCTATGATTCATAAATTTTTAAATGCGTCTACCTTCGATGGCTATAATCCTTATCGGGTAACGAAAGGTGGTTTTGACTGGGAAGCGATTGAAGCAGACGATCCCTGGTCTTACATTGGATATTGGGGCGACCATCAAATTATCTATCTCTTAAAGTTTTTAGAGTTTATTGAAAAATATGCACCGGGGCGATTAGAAAATTATTTCAATCAAAATCTTTTTGTCTATGCCAATGTGCCTTATAAGATAAAGTCTTATGAAACTACATTGAAGAATCCAAAAGATACCATTGATTTTGATTTTAAATTGGATGAAGAGATAAGAGAAAAACGAAAACAAGTTGGCGCTGATGGTGCATTACATTGTGCTAAAAATGGCGAAATCTATCAGGTTAATTTCGTAGAAAAAATACTGGCTTCTGTTCTGGCAAAGCTTTCTAACTTTATTCCGGAAGGCGGAATTTGGCTGAATACTCAACGTCCGGAATGGAATGATGCAAATAATGCACTGGTCGGAAATGGCGTCTCGATGGTTACCTTATATTACCTAAGGCGGTTTTTAAATTTCTTTAAAAATGTGTTCGAATCTTCGAAGCATGATCAGGTTGAAATCTCAGAAGAGTTGGCTTCTTTTTTTGAACAAATACTTCAAACTTTTGAAAGTAATCAGGACTTGCTAAAAGATGCGATCAGTGATGCGGATCGAAAAAGTATCATGGATAGTTTAGGACAAGCTGGTAGCAGATATCGACACACGATTTATAAGCAATCTTTTTCAGGAGACAAGACAATGATCAGTCTTGATCAACTAAAAACTTTTGTCAATCTTGGTTTAAATTATTTAGAACATTCGATCAAGGCGAATAAGCGAAGTGACAGTTTGTACCATGCCTACAATCTAATGACGCTGGAAAATGATGCTGA
>CAYXQH010000114.1:9704-12559 GCA_964467425.1 uncultured Saprospiraceae bacterium | reverse complement strand
TGATGGTTGGGGAGTAAAAAACGAAGGAAGAATCTGGAAGCTGGATGTTCCGGGTGAAGTCAATTCCTCAATCCGGAAAGAAGTATATGATTTAATCACTTCTGATTTTGCAAAGAAGACAAATGAAACACTGAGTGAATTATTAGCGCATCAAGACATGCGTATTCGACGAAAAGCACAATTCCAATTAGTTACAAAAGAAAAACAAGGCTTAACTGTTTTTTCACACATATTAAAACAAAGTAAAAATCAGCTTGCACGAATTCATAGTATTTGGGGTATCGCTCAAATGGCAAGAACTCAGGACAAAAAATATGCAGATTCAATTATTCCTTTTTTAAATGATGCGGATGATGAAATAAAAACGCAAGCGATCAAAATGCTTGGAGATTTAAATTATTCAAAAACAGCGCCTTCCATAATACCTTTTTTAAAAAACCCTTCGCTGCGTATTCAATTGCATGCAACAGAAGCGCTTGGTAGAATGGAATCCAAAGAAGCTGTTCAGCCTATTTTGGATATGCTTGCCATCAACAATGACAAAGATTCCTGGCTACGTCACGCAGGCATGATTGCATTAGGTCGAATCAATGAAGAAGCACCATTAGTCGCTTTACATACACATGAATCAACGGCTTTAAAAACGGCAGCAATCGTAGCACTCCGCAGAATGAAAAGTCCTGGAGTAGCTAAATTTTTAAATGATGCTGATCCCTATCTGGTAACGGAAGCAGCACGTGCAATCAATGACGATTTTTCTATCCCTGAAGCACTCCCAGCTTTGGCAAACGTCTTAAAAGAAACTCGATTTTCAAATGAAGCACTTTTACGTAGAGCAATCAATGCATGTTCAAGAGTTGGTACAGATAAAGAAGCACAACTTCTTTTGGATTATTCCCGTAGCATGACTGCTCCTCCTGCCATGCGTGCCGAAGCAATTGCTACATTGGCAACCTGGGAAAAACCTTCCCCTCTGGATCGCGTTGATGGACGGTATCGTGGACCGGTAAACAGAAGTGCAAGCTTTGTAAAAACAGAGCTTCAGAAAATTATTTCAACTTTACTCAATGAAAAAACACCCGATATTCAAGTCGCTTCTACCAAAGCGATTGCGAAATTAAATTTATCAGGTACAGATGAAGCCTTATTTAATTTAGTAAAAAACAGCTCGTCCAAAGAAGTCCAACAAGCTGCATTGACCGGGCTGAATGGCTTAAACTCAAGCCTTTTAGACAAGGCTTTAGAATTTGCAATAAATGCAAATAATAAAGAAGTTCGAGCAACTGCTTTAGAACTACTACCCGAATCAAAAATACCAGAAGGCAAAGCAGTTAATCTTTTTCAAAAAGTACTTCGCTCAGGCTCTATCATTGAAAGACAGTCCGTCCTTACCTCACTAGGCACGTTCAAAAGTGCTGGCGCAGTTAATACACTCAGCGCTTCCTTAGATCAATTAATTGCTGGTAAAATACCTAAGGAAATTCATCTCGACATTATAGAGGCAGTAGAAGCTCAGCAAGATTCTACACTGTTGCAGAAGCTTTCTATTTACCAAAACTCAAAACCTAAAGATGATCTTGTCGCTGCTTATCGAGAAACGATGTATGGTGGCAACAAAGATAGAGGAAGAGGTATTTTTAATTGGAACGAAGCGGCTCAATGTACTCGATGTCATGCTATTTTTGAAATAGGCGGTAATGCTGGTCCCGTTTTATCTGGCGTTGGAGATCGACTTTCCAAAGAAAAACTATTAGAATCACTCGTCGATCCAAGTGCTGTACTGGCAAAAGGTTATGGTATCGCTGTATTAGAATTGAATGACAATAGCACCGTATCTGGAATTGTAGAAGATGAGACAGATGATTTTATAAAATTAAAAATTGGCAAAGAAGACATTAAAAAAATTGCTAAATCTCAAATAAAAACCCGTCAGGATGTTCCTTCTAGTATGCCGCCTGTCAGTGCTATTTTAACTAAAAAAGAAATCAGAGATCTCTTGGCTTTTTTGAGTCAATTAAAAGAAGAAATTTAGAAAAATTGTCACAGTCTATCTTTGCATTTATGAATTTCTACGCTAGAACCCCATAAATAAACGTCGTTTAAACTTCATCACATGTCACATTTTAATATTTGACTTAAAGGAATATTACTTGTATTTTTGTATAGCAGACCTATTTCATCCCCTTGGTCAGCATATCCCTCTTCTATAATTTTCTCCCCTAGACTACTTCTCAGAAGTAGCAAATGCACTAATCTGAACAACACTGGTATTAATTGAACTTTTAATCTTACAATTTTTAAAGACGTATGATTCCGAAGAAGCAACACATTGTTTTATCTAACATTGTCTTGGAGTTTTTCCTTTTAAACATCAGTATTGTATCTGTGTTCTTTTTAAAGAACTTTCCTTTCACGTCATTGTATAAAACCACACTAATTCCGGGTGAATTACTTTCTTTTATTTTAATCTTCAATGTAATTTGGGCCTTTATTGTTTTAATCAATAGAGATCAGGAGTTTTATATTTCAAGTGGTCGAAAAAAGAAAATAAAATCTTTCTTGATAAGCACATTTATGTTTATTGGAATTCTCTCCAGCATTGCCATTATTTTTAAAATAGAATATTTTAATCGAACGACTTTCCTTTTACCTATTCTATTGTTTTCATTTCTAAACATTATCTCCTTCGCCTTGCTTTCTGATTTAATAAAAAGGAAAAGCAAAGCAGCCTTTGATTCTACAGCATTGATTGTTGGTGTTGGCAAGAGATGGAAAAACATCCAACCTATTCTTGATTCATTGACTGAAAAGGGATATGAAATTTCTGGCTTTCTGGACAATTTTAAATTTTCATC
>CAYXQH010000114.1:0-9604 GCA_964467425.1 uncultured Saprospiraceae bacterium | reverse complement strand
TGACTGAAAAGGGATATGAAATTTCTGGCTTTCTGGACAATTTTAAATTTTCATCCAATATTCAGTCATTTTCAAGTCTGGGAAAAATACAAGACCTTAAGGAAATTTTAGAAATATATACTGTGGATGAAATTTTTATCCTTGTAGGTTCTTTAACAGAAGAAGAGATTCAAAAGGTAGCAAGTATTGCAGACTATAGAGGTATTCGTGTCAACATCATACCTGACACACCAGTACTTCCCGGGACAACGCTAAAACCATATACGATGGACGGAATCACTTTATTCCAATTTCGTCAAACGCCATTGGATAATTTTAGTAATTTCTTTTTGAAAAGAGTCTTTGACATTTCCTTTTCATTAGCTGTGATTATACTTTTATCGCCTCTATTTTTAATCCTTGGTTTAATTATACTTTTAGATGGGAAAGGTGGTATTTTATATACACCTCTTAGAAAAGGAGAGTCTGGAAATGTTTTCAAATGTTATAAGTTCAGAACGATGTCCGTTTGTGACAATCCAATAAATGGCACAAAATCGACCGTGAAAAACGATCCTCGAATTACCAAAATCGGTAAATACCTTAGAAAGTTTGACCTGGACGAATTACCACAATTCTTAAATGTACTCAAAGGAGAAATGAGTGTCGTTGGTCCAAGGCCACATCGGGTTAATCTAGATCAGGATTTCAGAAAAATCGTAAACGATTATATGGTTCGTCATTATGTAAAGCCTGGAATTACCGGATGGGCACAAGTCAACGGATGGAGAGGCCCAACCACCACCTCAGAGCAAAAAAAGAAAAGAGTTTGGCACGACCTATGGTATATAGAAAACTGGCAATTTGTTCTAGATCTAAAAATCATTTTCTTAACCGTTTTTAGTAAAAAGACTAGAACAAACGCTTTCTAGGCTATTTTTATTAAAAAAATCTATCCGTAATTCGTTTATCTATGAGTTTTAGATCTGTAGCGTTTATTCTTTTTTTATACATCGCACTTTCTGCATCAAGCTGTATAAAACCTGTTGACGAAGATGTTGTTCAAACCGTTAACCAACCTTCAAATACTGATTCTACTGAAGAGTCCGATCAACAAAATGATGCTCAAGGGGAAAACATTTCATCTGTTATATCTACTTCTTCTCTTTCAAAATTACAATCCTGGAACTGGGCCTATATTGATATTCCTCCATACACATGGGAAGATGGGACAAAATTTGGCGACGGATTATATGTCAACATTGCATATGACCCACAAGGCGTGACAATTGAAGAAAATAAAATACGTTTCAGCATTGACCCCCTTAATGCTCCTTCAGATGCACCTTCTGATTTTAATTTCAGAAGTGAAATACACACGGACCCGTGGCCGATCAATCACGAACTAGGAACAGAGCAATGGATTGGATGGGAATACATCTTTGGCGATAATTATGTCATTGACCCAACCTCACCAATAACTATTTTCCAAAATCATCCTGGCGTTAATGGGCTTTCTCCACAGATTGAACTCGAGATTGCAGGCTTAGGAAATCCAAATCCAGCAGTAGGAGGAGAAATACAGGTTGTCAACGAAGCGAGTTCTGATAGAATTGTTTATCCTGTAATACCTCAAGCTGGTGATCACTTAGAAGTGGTGATTCATGTAATTTGGGGCTTAGGAACAGAAGGTTTACTCCAGGTATGGTTAAACGGAACCCTTTATTATGATGAAAGAACCTCAACGGTTTATGAAGACCAACCTTGGGGTGGGAATAATAAATGGGGCGTTTATCACCATACATTCAACAACAGTCCAGCTGATGTTCAATCATCCTTAGACATCGGAGCTGGAAAAATGGATTTATACATGGGAACCCTTCGACTACTGACTCGAAAACCAGGTCATCCAGAATATGGTCTTAATGCTTACGATATTATTCGTCCTGTCCGATAATTAAAATTTTAGATTAGTCTTTTAACAATGACATATTCCAAGTTCATAATTTTATTACTTCTTTTTACTTTTTCTTCTTGCAAAAAAGATAATCGATCCGAGGATCAACAAATGATTAGTTCACAGGATGACAGTCTATTAAAAATATGGAAATGGGGCAACATAACGATACCATCCTATAGCTGGCCCGCAGGGACTGCTTTTGGTGAGGGATTGTTTATAGATACAGCTTTTGATCCTGAAGGGATATCAATTCACGGAGGCGAAATCCGGTTTCATGTCGATCCAATAAATCCAGCTCCTCCTCAAGATGCTCCTAGCGAGTTTAACTACAGAAGTGAAATTCATACCACTCCTTGGAATATCAACCACCCACTTGGAACAGAACAATGGTTTGGCTGGCAATATACATTTGGAGATAATTATGTTATTGATCCGACTTCTCCAATTACCATATTTCAAAACCATCCGGGTGTTACAGGAGAATCTCCTCAGTTCGAATTAGAATTAGCCGCACTCAATTCACCTGCTCCAGCTCTAGGCGGAGAGCTTCAAATTGTTAATGAAGCTAGCAGTGACCGTATCGTTTTGGATATCAAGCCAGAAGCCGGAGAATCAATTGATATTGTTATTCATGTTGTCTATGGTTTAGGCGCAGAAGGTCTTCTTCAGATTTGGCTAAACGAGACACTATACTATGATGAACAAACTTCCACTGTTTATCAAGCTTATCCATGGGGTGGAAATAATAAATGGGGGATTTATCACCACACCTTTAACAACAGTTCTTCCGATGTTCAATCTTCACTAGACATTGGCGCCGGTCCGATGGATTTGTATATGAATGCACTAAGATTAATAACCAGAACACCAGATCATGCTGAATATAAAATAGATGCTTATGATTTGGTTAAGCCTTAAAGTAACATCATAGCAGCCTTTTCCGTAATCTCTGTATTCATATTCATTGACTAAATCTATTTATTGTGAAGATATTAATTACAGGAAACCTAGGCTATGTTGGTCCGGGGCTTATTAAAGAGATTAGAAAACATCATCCGGAAGCTACTCTAATTGGCTATGATATCGGATATTTTGCAAAACATATAACGAACATAACCATCTGTCCGGAGTCCTTTTTGAATCTTCAATATTATGGCGACGTTCGACATTTTGACGAAAATATTTTAACGGGCGTAGATACGGTCATTAGCTTGGCAGCTATTTCAAACGATCCGATTGGAAATAAATTTGAGCAAGTTACTTTAGATATCAACTTTGAGGCGAATATCAACATTGCGAAAATGGCAAAAAAGAAAGGCGTCCGAAAATTCGTCTTTGCTTCAAGTTGTAGTGTTTACGGTGCTGCAGAGGATGCTCCACGAACTGAAACCTCTACCTTAAATCCGTTGACAGCTTACGCACGTTCAAAAGTAATGTCAGAAGAAAAACTTTCGGAATTAGCGGATGATAATTTTCAGGTGACCTGCCTGCGCTTCGCTACAGCCTGTGGAATGAGCGAACGACTTCGTTTAGATTTAGTAATCAATGATTTTGTTGCTGGTGCCCTGACAGCGAAAGAAATAACTATTCTTAGCGATGGAACACCATGGAGACCTTTGATCAATGTTCTGGATATGGCGAGAGCAATTCGATGGGCTTTCGAAAGAGAAAAGGATAACGGGGGAAATTTTGTCATTGTCAATACCGGAAGCAATGAATGGAACTACCAGGTCAAAGAACTGGCATTAGCTATTCAAAAGATATTACCAGAAATCAATGTTTCTATCAACGAACACGCAGAGCCAGACAAACGATCCTACCGGGTAAACTTTGATCTTTTTAAAAGCCTTGCACCGAACCATCAACCACAACACGATCTTAATAGTTCTATTCAAGGCTTGATTAATGGCCTGAAATCAATCAATTTCACGGATGATCAATATAGAAAATCCGTCCTCATTCGCCTGAACGTAATCAATAAGCTATTGAATCAAGGAGAAATGGACAGCCAATTAAACTTAGTTGGATGATTTTTCATAAAACACCGCTCGAAGGTGCTTTTTATATAGATTTAGAACCTTTTTCCGATGAAAGAGGTCTATTTGCACGAACATTTTGTCAAAAAGAATTTGAGGCCATTGGTCATGATAAGGCGTTCGTGCAACTCAATCATTCCAGAAACACCTATAAAGGTACTCTTCGCGGTTTGCACTACCAAAACCCACCTTTTGCTGAAATCAAGCTTATTCGATGCATAAAAGGCGCTGTTTACGATGTTTTAGTCGATATTAGAAAAGATTCTCCCACTTTTCTTCAACATTATGGCTTAGAACTCTCTGAATCCAACATGCGTATGATCTATATTCCCGAGGGATTTGCCCATGGATTTCAAACGCTGGAGGACGAGTCTGAATTAATTTATCATCATACAGCTTTTTATGCTCCAGGAGTAGAAAGTGGTTTAAAATTTGATGATAGTACACTGAACATAAACTGGCCTATTCCTCCGACAGTTATATCGGAAAAAGATCAAACTCACCCTCCTATAGACTCATCCTTTACAGGATTGGTTTTAACCTAATTACATTTTAACAAAATATCATTCAAACTCCTACAATTAACTTCGTAGGTTTTTGAGGCTTTTTTTATACTATTTAAAAATAAACCTATGTCGACTTTGGGATCACACCATATTAATGGACAGTCCAGCAAATGCCGTTTTTGCGCTACGCCACTTCAACAAAGTGTTGTTAATCTTGGAATGTCTCCACTTTGCCAAAAACATGTAAAACCAGAAGATGCAAATAAGCTAGAAAAGTTTTTCCCTTTGCATGCTTATGTATGCAATAACTGCTGGTTAGTACAGCTAGATGAATTTGCAACACCGGAAGAAATCTTTGCTGATGATTACGCTTATTTTTCATCTTTCTCAGATAGCTGGCTTCGCCATGCAAAAAATTATACAGACAAGATGGTCGCTGAGTTCGGCTTTAATGAAAACTCATTAGTTGCCGAAATCGCAAGTAATGATGGCTATCTATTACAATGGTTTGTTGAAAAGAAAATTCCAGTGTTAGGTATCGAACCAGCTGGAAATTGCGCAGAAGCAGCAATGGAAAAAGGCGTTCGAACAGAAGTACGCTTTTTTGGAATCGAAACTGCAAAAGCTCTTTCTGAAAAATACCATAAAGCTGATTTGCTTTTAGGAAATAACGTCTTAGCTCATGTTCCTGACATTAATGACTTTGTTGGAGGAATGAAAATAATGCTGGCGGAGAAAGGCGTCATAACGATGGAATTCCCTCACTTACAACGCTTAATTGAGGAGAATCAATTTGATACTATCTACCATGAGCATTTCTCTTATTTATCGTTCACTACGGTAAATAAAATTTTTGCGCATCATGGCATCACTTTATTCCATGTCGATGAATTACCGACACACGGTGGTTCGATTAGAATCTATGGTAGACATACCAATGACAGTTCTAAACCAATAAGAGTTTCCGTAGTAGAGCTATTAGAACGAGAAGAAAAACTTGGTTTTAAAACTGCAGAATTCTATACAAAATTTGAAGAGCAGGTTAAAGAGACAAAACGCAAGTTGCTGGAATTTTTAATTCAGGCAAAACGTGAAGGTAAAACAGTCGTTGGATACGGCGCACCCGGAAAAGGAAATACACTATTAAACTATTGCGGTATTCGAACAGACTTCTTGGACTATACTGTTGATCGAAGTCCACATAAACAGGGCAACTTTTTGCCAGGTACTCGAATCCCTATTTACGCCCCTGAAATGATCAAAGAAACCAAACCAGATTATGTATTAATACTTCCCTGGAACTTGAAAAAAGAAATTTCATCTCAAATGGCTTTTATCAAAGAGTGGGGTGGAAAATTTGTGATTCCTATTCCGGAAGTCACGGTTCTGGAGGAAGCTATTTTACAACAAGTAAATTAAAAACTAGAGAAAATGAAAGTAGTCCTTTTTTGTGGCGGACAAGGTACCCGTCTTAGAGATTATTCAGAAGCCATTCCTAAGCCTATGGTCAATATTGGATATCGACCAATCCTTTGGAATGTAATGAAGTATTACGCGCATTTCGGGCACAAAGATTTTATCCTTTGCTTAGGCTATAAAGCGGATAAAATCAAAGATTATTTTATCAACTATGATGAAACGATCTCCAACAACTTTGTCTATACACTTGGTGGAAACAGAGTAGAACTGCTCAATTCTGATATTGATGACTGGAAAATAACCTTTGTGGATACAGGCATAGAATCTAATATTGGAATGCGACTCATGAAAGTAAAAGAATACTTGCAGGGAGAAGAAATGTTTCTGGCTAATTACTCGGATGGCCTATCTAATTTACATCTTCCGACTATGATCGAAGATTTTAAATCAAAGCCGGATATGACTGCCAGTTTTATGCGATACCAGCCTAATGAAAGTTTCCATGTTGTTCAAGCGGAAGAATCTGGATTAGTTTCTTCTATCCACTCAATGTCAAAAACAAATATATCCATCAATACCGGGTACTTTGTACTAAGACAAGAGATTTTTGATTATATGGAATTTGGTGACGAGTTAGTAGTTCAACCCTTTCATCGATTGATCCAAGAAAAAAAATTAACCAGTTTTCAACATAAAGGATTCTGGAGGGCAATGGATACATTTAAAGATAAAATGCATTTAGACGATCTTCAGAAAAAAGGAAACACTCCTTGGGCTGTTTGGGAAGAGGAAGACGATCGATTTATTAAAAAAGCAATATGACACTATCGCAATTTAACGTTGCCGAAGGTAAAGGCCTAAATATTCTTGCACTAGGTGCACACTGTGACGACATTGAAATTGGCTGCGGTGGTACGCTCCTAAAACTCTTCGATCAATATCCGATCGAACAAATCAAATGGGTTGTTTTCGCTTCAAATGAAAAAAGAAAACAAGAAGCGATCGATAGCGCTGAAGCTTTTTTAAAAGATGTTTCGAATAAAGAGATTGTCGTATTAAGTTATAGAGATGCTTTTTTAGAAGCTTCGAAATACGAAATCAAAGAATACTTTGAAACAATAAAAAAAGGGTTTAATCCTGATCTGGTTTTTACGCACTATCGGGACGACCGTCATCAAGACCATCGACTACTTTCTGATTTAGCCTGGAATACATTTAGAAGCCATTTGATTTTGGAATACGAAATTCCGAAGTATGATGGTGACCTCGGTATTCCGAATTGTTTTTTTCATATAAAAAAAGAATACGCTGAAAAGAAAGTAGATATCCTAATTGACGCTTTTGAAAGTCAGAAAGGGAAACACTGGTTTGATAAAGAGACTTTTTTATCACTTATGAGAATCAGAGGAATGGAAGCTGCCTGCGAAGATAAATACGCAGAAGCATTTCATGTTAGAAAACTCATTATGTAAAAGTAGAACAGACTTATGGTACAAAGAAGACAGTTTCATAAATCACTTACGCTGAAAGATAAATTCCATGCCTTGATTCCTGGTGGCAGTCACACTTATGCAAAAGGGGATGACCAATATCCGGAATTTCAAGCACCTTATATTGCAAAAGGAAAAGGCTGCCGAGTATGGGATATCGACGAGAACGAATACATTGAGTATGGAATGGGTCTTCGTTCGGTAAGTCTGGGACATGCTTTCGACCCTGTTGTAAAATCCGCTTTTAGGCAAATGCTTTTAGGTAGCAACTTTAGTCGACCAGCTAAAATAGAGCTTGACACAGCTGAAGCATTCCTCGATTTAGTACCAGGTGCAGAGATGGTGAAATTTGCAAAAAATGGTTCCGACTGTACAACCGCTGCCATCAAATTAGCCAGAGCGGTGACCGGAAGAGACCATATTGCACTTTGTGGAGACCATCCTTTTTTCTCAGTCAATGATTGGTTTATTGGATCAACAAAAATCAATGCTGGAATTCCTGGTGCTGTATCCGATCTGACTTTAAAGTTCAACTTCAATGATATCGAAAGTGTAAAAACCCTTTTCGAAAAGCATCCTGATAAAATCGCTTGTTTTATTATGGAGCCTGAAAAGTATGAACCACTTGATCTGGATTTCGTCAAAGAGTTGCAAACCCTTTGTAAAAAACATGGCGCTTTGTTTATTTTGGATGAAATGATTACTGGCTTTCGATGGCATAAAGGAGGCGCGCAAACGCTTTATAATATTCAACCTGATTTATCCACTTTCGGAAAAGCAATGGGCAATGGTTTTGCTATTGCAGCACTCGCTGGAAAGAAAGAATACATGGAACTCGGTGGATTATATCACGACAAAGAAAGAGTATTTTTATTGTCAACTACTCACGGCGCAGAAGGGCATGCCCTTGCTGCAGCGATGGCTGTGATGGAAATATATAAAGAGAAAAACGTTATTGAGCATTTGCAATTTCAGGGAGAACGTCTTCGAAATGGCTTATTGCAAGCCATCCGTGAAAACAATTTAATAGGCCATGTTGGCATTCATGGACATCCTTCTTGCTTAGTTTTTTCTACCAAAGATCAGGATAAAAATCCTTCGCAACCTTTCCGAACTTTATTTATGCAAGAATGCGTAAAGCAAGGATTGATTGCACCGAATTTGGTAATCAGTTACGCACACACAGAAGCTGATGTGGATCAAACAATCGACATCATGAACAATAGTATGAAGGTTTATAAAAAAGCGATAGAGGAAGGTTTTGAAAAATATTTAGAAGGCAGATCTGTTCAACCAGTTTATAGAAAATGGAATAATGAGCAAAGCAGCAGCAAGTCATAAGTCATCTTTTCCAAAAGGAAAAGAAATTTATTCGCTATGTGAAAGATTATATCCGATCTGTCGGAGTATCACGGGTAATGGCGTTCGCCAAACCTTAGCTATTTTAAAAGAATATATCGACCTGGAAATTTTCGAAATCCCAACGGGAACTAAAGTTTTCGACTGGTCTGTTCCAAAAGAATGGAACGTAAAAGATGCCTGGGTAAAAAACTCCAAAGGGGAAAAAATTATCGATTTTAAAAAGCATAATCTTCATCTTTTAAATTTCAGCATTCCTGTTCATGGCAAACTAGATCTTGCCGGACTAAAAGAGCATTTATATTCATTGCCTAATCAACCTGATCTCATCCCATACCGAACATCTTACTATAAAGAAAACTGGGGTTTTTGTATCAGCCACAATCAATACCTAAACCTAGAGGAAGACACCTATGAAATATTAATTGATGCCAGTCTGGAGGATGGTCATTTAACATATGGCGAATTGTATATCCCAGGGTCAAAAGAAGAAGAGATTTTGTTCACGACACATATTTGCCACCCTTCTATAGCAAATGACAATTTATCAGGAATAAGTATTTTGACGCATCTGGCAAAAGAACTTCAGAAACAAAAGCCGAAATTCTCTTATCGCTTTTTATTCATTCCTGGTACTATTGGTTCGATTACTTGGTTAGCACAAAACGAAGATAAGCTTCAACATATTCAAGGCGGTCTGGTAGCTTCACTTTTAGGAGACTCCGGAAGCTTTACCTACAAAAAGAGCCGCCGCGGAAATACAGAGATGGATATCATCGCGCAACATGTCCTGGAGAAATTAGAACTGGATCATACGATTATTGATTTCATTCCTTATGGTTATGATGAACGGCA
>CAYXQH010000113.1:0-12587 GCA_964467425.1 uncultured Saprospiraceae bacterium | reverse complement strand
AGAATATGAAAAACCAATCGGAGTTTAGCCAACCTAATGAAGAGCTAATGGAGAAACAGGAAAAAGTGCAGGAGCTAATGGAGGATTTGATGAGTGATGAGATGAAAGATTTAATGCAGCAAATCGAGGATTTAATGCAAGAGCTTGAAAAAGATAATGCGCTTGAGATGATGGAGGAAATGGAGATGAATGATGAAGAACTGGAAATGGAACTTGATAGAATGCTTGAGTTACTCAAACAGTTGGAAGTTGAAAAAGACATGCAAGACCAAATGGAGAAACTCGAAGAGCTTGCTGAGAAGCAAGAAGAGTTAGCGGAAGAAACAGAGAAGCAAGAAGATAAACCAGAGAACGAACAAACGGCAGAAGAAAAACAGAAACAAGAAGAGTTAGAGAAAAAACAAGAAGAGTTAAATAAAGAATTTGAAGATGTACAGAAAAAACAAGAAGAGCTTGAAAAGAAAAATGAAGAGCTAGAGCATCCTAAAGGTATGGAGGAAGATACGAAAGAGCAGATGGAGGATATTGAAAAGGACATGGAAAAGAGCCAAGAACAAATGGAGCAAAATGAGAATCAAAAAGCTTCGGAGTCTCAGAAAAAAGCTGCACAGAAAATGAAGGACATGGCCAACTCGATGCAGATGGAAATGCAGTCTCAACAAATGGAGCAGATGGAAGAGGATATGGAATCACTTAGACAGTTGATGGAAAACCTAATCGGTCTTTCTTTCGAACAAGAGGTCTTGATGGATGATATTTCTAAATCACAAGTGAATACGCCACGATATGTTGACCTTTTACAAACACAATATAAATTAAAAGACGATTTTAAACTCATCGAGGATAGCTTACAAGCTTTAAGTAAACGAGTCGTTCAAATTGAATCTTTTATCACTGAAAAAGTAACGGAGATAAAGGTTAATATGAAGGACGGTCTTAAAAACTTGGAAGAACATAATATTCGAAATAAAAACGAAGCCAGTATTAATCAGCAGCAGACTATGAAAAATGTCAATGATTTGGCTTTGATGCTCAGTGAAGTAATGGAACAAATGCAGCAGCAAATGTCTAGCATGATGTCCGGAAGTCAAATGTGTAATAAGCCAGGAGGGCAGGGGAGTTCAGGCAAAAAACCATCTGATAAAATCTCAGAAGGGCAGGAAGGGCTTAATGAACAAATGAAGCAAATGAAGAAAGCTATGGAGGAAGGAAAAGGAGGAAGTAGCGAAGATTTTGCAAAAGCTGCTAAAAAACAAGCCGCTTTGCGGAAAGCGCTTCGAGAATTGGCTCAAGATAAAAAGTCGCGTGGAGAAGGGAAGGGTGCACAGGAATTGCAAGATATTATTGATCAAATGAATAAAGTGGAAACCGATCTTGTCAATAAAAAGTTGACGAATGAAATGCTAAAAAGGCAAGAGAACATCAAAACCCGACTTCTTGAAGCAGAAAAAGCAGAACGACAGAAAGAATTTGATCAAAAACGAAAAGCAGAGGTTGCTAGTCAAAAAGATAGAAAAATGCCTCCATCTCTTGAAGAGTACATTAAAAAGAGAGAGGCAGAAATTGAAATGTATAAACAAGTTTCTCCTGCATTAAAACCATATTATAAGTATCTTGTGGAAGAATATTTCAAGTCGCTTAAGAAACAATAGTTTTTTCAGAACAAAAACGGTTCTATAACGTAAAAACTAAGCAATAAACTACTTTTGACTTTTTTTCAATTTTCTCAAAAAAATGAGTAGTAATAATATGCTGACTTTAGCTTCAGATCCTAAAAATATTACGCGTGTTGAGACTTTCGTCGAAGGTCTTGTTGACAAATACCAGATTAGTCCTGATGTTTATGGCAATATACTGATCAGTCTGACTGAAGCAGTTACGAATGCTATTATTCATGGAAATGACAATGATTCTTCAAAACGAGTATTTGTAAAATTGAAAAAAGGAAAAGATCGAATCGCATTTTTAATTTCTGATGAAGGTGGCGGATTTAATTTTGATAATATTCCTGATCCTACATCTCCAGAGAATTTATTAAAACTTGGAGGGCGTGGAGTTTTCTTAATGAAGCAACTATCAGATGATGTTGTTTTCTCTGAAAACGGAAGCACTGTAGAAATAAGATTCAATATTTGATTTTTGAGAAAACACTCCGAAAACCGATGTCCAGCCCTTTTAAAAATCCTCTGCCCGAAGGTAACCAAACCATAAATTTCCATTCTGAGGAAATAGACTTTTCAATTAAAAATAAGGATGGCGTCATTGATTGGATAAAATCTTCTATTCATAAAGAAGATAAAAATCTCCATTCTTTGAATTTTATATTTTGCTCTGATGCTTATCTCCATAAAATTAATCTCGATTTTTTAAACCATGATACGCTTACTGACGTCATTACTTTTCCATACAGCGAAAACGAGCACATAATAGAAGGAGATATTTTTATTAGCATAGATCGGATCAAAGAAAACGCAAAGACTTTTAAGGCTACTTTTGATCAAGAACTTTCTCGTGTTATCATCCATGGCGTTTTGCACCTAATGGGTTATTCCGACAAAAGTTTAATAGAAAAAGAAGAGATGACCAAAAAAGAAAATATCTATCTTCGCGATTTAAAAATGACCTAAGCTTTTCCAAACCAAAATCATAACCAATAAATTAAAAAATGTTTCATCCAGAATTTTATAACGGAGGATGATTTGATGAGCATTTTTCATTATTTAATTTACCTGTTGCCCTTACTATCAGGTATATAATTTTATTTTATGAAAGTTTTAAAATTTGGTGGTTCTTCTGTAGCTAAACCTGAAAGGATAGAAGGCATCATTGAAATTCTAAAATCCTATTACTCGAAAGGTGAAAAATTTGCAGTAGTTTTTTCTGCTTTTGGAGGTGTCACGGATACGCTGATTGAGATGGCTACATTAGCTGCTGCAGGAGATGAAAGTTACAAAGAAAAACTTGAGCCTTTTCATCAACGACATGTCTCCGCCATCAAACAATTAATGACTGGTGATATTCAAGACCAGACACTCTCAGGTATAGAACAAAACTATATCGTTTTAATAAACTTACTCCACGGTATTTTCCTTGTAAGAGAAGCCTCTCCTCGCACCATGGATTATGTACTTAGCTTCGGTGAAAGATGTTCTTCTTTTATCATTGCCAATACATTAAAGCAAAAAGGAATTAATGCAAATTACCTGGATGCTCGCAAAGTAATTAAAACGAATAAATCTTTTGGTTCTGCACTAGTGAATTTTGATTCTACTTTTAAAAATATCAAAGATTATTTTTCTCAAAACCCTGAAATTCAGATCATTACGGGTTTCATTGCATCTTCAAAAGGTGGTTTGACTACAACATTAGGTAGAGGAGGCTCTGATTATACAGCTTCTATTATTGCCGCAGCACTTGACGCCGATTGTATAGAAATATGGACAGATGTAGATGGTGTACTTACTGCAGATCCTAGAAAAGTAAGTAAGGCTTTTCCGATTAAAAAAATGACCTATGGTGAAGCAATGGAAATGTCGCATTTTGGTGCAAAAGTTATTTATCCTCCAACCTTACAACCTGCCCTAAAGAAAGGTATTCCTCTTTATATAAAAAACACTTTTAAGCCTGAGCTTACCGGCACCTTTATTTCTAGTCAATCCGATAAAAACGGACATCCGGTAAAAGGTATTTCTTCCATAAGTAATATCGCTCTACTTACGCTACAGGGTGGTGGTATGTTTGGTGTTCCAGGAATCGCAGCGCGTCTATTTAATTCTCTTGCACTTGCAGACATAAATATTATTTTAATTACACAAGGCTCCTCCGAGCATTCCATAAGTTTTGCAGTACAACCTCAGGTAGCTAACAAAGCAAAGAAAAGAGTAGAACGTGAATTTGAGTATGAAATAAAATCAGGATCAGTTGATCCGGTAAAGCTGGAAAATGATTTAGCAGTAGTTGCTATTATCGGTGAAAATATGAGGTACCAACCAGGTATCGCTTCCCGCTTATTTCAGTCTCTTGGAAAAAATGGAATTAATTGTATAGCAATTGCTCAAGGTTCTTCCGAGCTTAATGTTTCCGTAGTGATCAATCGAAATGATGAAAGCAAAGCGTTGAATGCATTGCATGAATCCTTCTTTCTTTCGGACACAAAAGAGCTACACCTTTTTATGGTCGGTGTTGGTCTGATTGGTAGCACACTAATCAAGCAGATAGAGCAACAGCGCAAATATTTAAAGGAAAATCGATCCTTAGAAATTAAAGTCGTTGGTCTGGCCAACAGTAAAAAAATGCTTTTTGATGAAGAAGGCATAAATATGGATAATTGGAAACCAGATTTATTAGACTCTGATTTAAAGTCTGACCTTTCTGCTTTTGTCGAAAAAATGAAAACATTGAATCTATCAAATGCTATTTTTATAGATAACACTGCTAACGATTCCATCACTAATTTTTACGAGTCTATTCTCGATGCCAGTATTTCCATATCAACACCAAATAAAATTGCAACATCCTCCTCTTATCTTCAGTATCAAAGACTGAAAACAATTGCAAAGAAACGTGGTGTTCAATTTATGTATGAAACAAATGTTGGTGCTGGACTTCCAGTAATTACCACCTTGAGTGACTTAATAAATAGTGGTGACCAAATTTTAAAGATTGAAGGCGTTTTATCCGGTTCTCTTTCTTTTATTTTCAACTCATACAAAGAAGGTTTACTTTTTAGTGCTATTGTAAAAGAAGCAAAAACGCTTGGTTATACTGAACCAGATCCAAGAATCGACTTGAATGGTATTGATGTAAGGAGAAAATTAATTATTCTTGCCAGAGAATCCGGTTATCCATTAGAGGCTGAAGATGTTGAAATTCAAAACATACTTCCTGAGGCTTGTCAGGATGCAGAGACGGTTGATCAACTTTTTGAAGCATTAGAAAATGCAGATGCGAATTTCGAAAAAATTCGTTCTGATGCCGCAGCTAAAAACAAAGTACTTCGAATGATCGCTAAACTCGAAAATGGAAAGGCAAGTATTGGTTTAGAGGCTGTTGGCTCTGATCATCCTTTTTATAGTCTAAGTGGAAGCGACAACATGATTATATTCACGACAGAGCGCTATAAAGAGCGTCCGCTGGTTATACGCGGTCCAGGAGCAGGGGCTGAGGTTACAGCAGCTGGTGTATTTGCAGAAATTATTTCTATTGGAAACCACCTAACCTAGTTTCTTTAAAAATAGAGGTAATTCACCACAAGTTACTGATTAACAATACTTTACATATATAAAATGAATACCGAACTTAAAGTCTTTGCGCCTGCATCTGTAGCAAATGTAGCTGTTGGATTTGATCTACTTGGTTTTGCACTCGAAAAACCCGGCGATGAAATCACGGTTCGACTTTCAGAAAAACCAGGTTTACGCATTACTAAAATCACTGGTGATGATGGAAAGCTCCCTTACGAGCTTGAAAAAAATACAGCAGGTTTCGCTGCGATGAAGCTTTTGGAACATCTTGGTGAATCGAAGCGAGGGATAGAATTAGAGATTCATAAGAAAATGCCCTTTGGAAGTGGCTTGGGTTCTAGTGCAGCTTCTGCAGTGGCAGGAGTTATGGCAATTAATGAAATTTTAGATAGGCCTTTGACAAAGGAGGAACTTTTACCTTTTGCTGTTCTAGGAGAAGAAATTGCCGACGGAGCCTATCACGCAGATAATGTTGCCCCCTCTTTGTTTGGTGGAATGATCATGATTAGAGATAATAAAAGTCTCGATGTTCATCGCCTTCCTACACCCGACGGACTCTATGCATCTGTCGTTTATCCGCACATAGAAATTCTGACAAAAGATTCTCGCAATATTTTATCTGACCAGGTAAGCCTTAAAAATTGCATTGAACAAAATGGAAATTTAGGTGGATTTATTATTGGTTTATATAATTCAGATTTTGACTTAATTAGTCGCTCCTTGCAGGATGTCATCATTGAGCCACAACGAGCTAAACTTATTCCACAGTTTTACGACGTAAAAAATGTAGCTATTTCAGCTGGAGCTTTGGGTTGTAGCATTTCAGGTGCTGGTCCATCTATTTTTGCCTTAAGTTCGAATCTCACTACCGCTGAAAAAGTTGGACAACAAATGCGTGATATTTTTACTTCAGCAAAAATAGAGACTCAACTATTTATATCTCCAATTAATCAAGCCGGCGCTGTTCTTTTATAATTTATAGAATATGAAGCTTTATAGTACTAAGAATCACCAATCCTTTGTTTCTTTAAAAGAGGCCGTTATCAAAGGTTTACCCGAGGATAATGGTTTGTTTATGCCAGAATCAATTCCTCAACTGCCTGAAAGTTTTATAAAAAATCTTTCTAAGTATACCTTCTCTGAGCTTTCTTTTGAGGTTGCCCAACACTTAATTCAGGGTAGTATTCCTACATCTGATTTGAAATCGATCATTTCTAATGCCATTAATTTCCCTGCGCCTGTCGTTCAATTAGATGAACATTTTCATATCCTTGAACTTTTCCATGGACCTTCTCTGGCATTTAAGGATTTTGGTGCCCGATTCATGGCACAGACTATGAGCTACTTTAATCAAGGAGAAGATAAGGAATTAGTTATTCTTGTTGCTACTTCAGGAGATACAGGAGGTGCCGTTGCAGCAGGCTTTTATGATACACCAGGAATTAAAGTCGTTATACTCTACCCTAGTGGAAAAGTTAGTGCTTTACAAGAAAAACAATTAACTACTTTAGGTAAAAATATTTCAGCATTAGAAATTGATGGAACCTTTGACGATTGTCAAGCTTTAGTGAAAAAAGCTTTTTTGGACCAGGAATTAAATAAATCTATTCGTCTCAGTTCTGCCAACTCTATCAATATTGCCCGATTGATCCCTCAATCATTTTATTATTTTGAAGCCTATAAACAAGTAGATTCCTCTAAAAAGATAGTTTTTACTATACCCAGCGGAAACTTCGGTAATCTAACGGCAGGCCTTCTTGCTAAGAAAATGGGGCTACCTGTGCATCATTTTATCGCTGCAACTAATAAAAATGATATTGTTCCCCATTATTTAAAAACTGGAACCTACACGCCAAAGCCTTCTATTGCTACTATTTCTAATGCAATGGATGTAGGTAATCCTTCCAATTTTGCCCGAATGGTTGACCTTTATGGTTCCACGTGGAACAATATCAAGGCGGATATTAGTGGATATAGTTATTCTGATGAACAAACAAGATTAGGAATTAGCGAAGTTTTTTCTAATTATAACTATACGATAGATCCGCATGGTGCTGTAGGTTATTTAGCTTTTAAGGATTATTTACAACAAAACTCGGATGCTCTTGGTATTATCTTAGAAACTGCCCACCCTTCTAAATTTCTAGATGTGGTAGAACCTGTTCTAAAAACCAATGTAGATGTTCCTGAACGGTTATCTGTTTTAGCCGATAAAGAAAAAGTAGCTACTTTTTTAACTAAAGATTATTCCCCTTTTAAAGATTGGCTACTAGCTAATTATTAATCTTTTCTCTTTCTCTATCCTATTTGTTCCACGTGGAACATTCTCTCCATTCCTTCTCTATTGTTCCACGTGAAACAATAGAATAACACAGAAGTCTTATTTTTAACAAAATCATCGAGCTTATATCACTATATTTGGCGAGACTAAATTAAAACATCTAAAATATGAACTTAAAAAAGTACACACTAGCTTTTATCTGCCTCTCTTTCTTTATGACTTCTTTTGGACAAGAGAACACGAATACCAATAAATTTAAACAATTAGGCCAGGAACTCCCCTCTCCTAATATGTATAGAAATGCTTCTGGCGCGCCGGGTCATTTATACTGGCAACAGCAAGCAGATTATAAAATGGATATCACCTTAGATGATGATAATCAAAAAATATATGGGGAAGAAACGATTACTTACCATAATAACTCTCCTGATAATTTAAGGTATCTATGGCTCCAGCTGGATCAGAACATGCGGGCAAAGGATTCTGATACCTATAAAATACGGACAAATGGATTAGACAATAGAGTTAGTTCTCGTCAGATCGATAGACTTTCCAGCGAATTTGATGGTGGTTTTAAAATTGACCATATAAAAGATACTGATGGAAAAGATTTAGAGTATACGATCAATAAAACAATGATGCGTATCGATTTACCAAAAGCCTTAAAAACAGGAGAAAGTGTTTCTTTTAGCATCAAATGGTGGTACAACATTAATGATCGAATGAAAATTGGTGGCCGTTCTGGAATGGAGTATTTTGAAAAAGAAGATAATTACCTATATACCATTGCACAGTTTTTCCCTAGAATGTGTGTTTACAATGATATTGAAGGTTGGCAAAACAAACAGTTTTTAGGTCGTGGAGAATTTACTTTGGCTTTTGGAGATTATGAAGTTAATCTTACTGTACCTGCAGATCATTATGTAGCTGCAACTGGTACGCTTCAAAACCCAGACAAAGTGCTTTCAAAAAAAGAAAGAGAAAGATTAGAAGAAGCAGGAAAAGCTTATGAACAACCCGTTATGATTGTAACCCAAGAGGAAGCAGAAGAAAATGAAAAGTCAAAATCCAAGAAGAAAAAGACCTGGTCCTTTAAAGCTGAAAACGTGAGAGATTTTGGATTCGCTTCTTCCAGGAAATTTATGTGGGATGCTATGGCTGTAAAACAAAGCAATGGAACTACAGTAATGGCTATGTCTTTGTATCCAAAAGAAGGAAATCCTTTATGGGAAAAGTACTCGACAAAAGCAGTTGCGCACACACTCAAATGGTTTTCTCATTATACCTTTGATTATCCTTATCCAGTAGCTTGGTCTATTCATACGAATCGAATAGGAATGGAATATCCAATGATTTGTTTTAATGGCGGAAGACCTGAAGCAGATGGTACTTATTCCGAAAGAACAAAGTATGGCTTAATCAGTGTTATTATTCATGAGGTAGGACATAACTACTTCCCAATGATTGTCAATTCAGATGAACGTCAATGGACCTGGATGGATGAAGGTCTGACCACTTTTGTTCAATACCTTGCCGAGCAACAATGGGAAAGAGATTATCCATCCCGTGCTGGAGAAGCACAAAAGATCACACGCTATATGGGTGGTGATAAATCCAGGATATCTCCTATCATGACCAACTCGGAATCCATTTATCAATTTGGATCTAATGCCTATAGCAAGCCTGCAACTGGTTTAAACATATTAAGAGAAACTGTAATGGGTCGAGAATTATTCGATCATGCTTTTAAAGAATACTCAAATCGATGGATGTTCAAGCACCCCTATCCTGCTGATTTTTTCAGAACAATGGAAGATGCATCGAGCGTTGATCTTGATTGGTTTTGGAGAGGATGGTTTTACACAAACGATCATTGCGACCTGGCACTGAAAGAAGTGAAGTGGTATCAGGTAGATTCTAAAAATCCGGATATTGAATTTGCAGCTAAAAAAGAAAAAGCTGAAAAAAGCCCTCGAAATATTAGTAGTATCCGTAACGAAAAAGAGATCGAAAAAACCTATGACGAAGTCGATGAATCTATTCGCGATTTTTATTCTAAACGGGACAAATATCAACCAAGCATTTTAGACAAAGAAGATTATGATAAATATATTTCTTCTCTATCTGAAAAAGAAAAAGATCTCTTGAAATCCGGAAGTAATTATTATGAAATTACATTCGAAAATATAGGTGGTTTAACGATGCCATTAATTTTAGAATTTCAATATAAAGATGGTACTTCTGAAGTGCAAAGAATCCCTGCAGAGATTTGGAAAACAAGACATACCGAAGTAAAAAAAGTATTTACAACAGAAAAAGAAGTTAAGCGCATTGTTTTGGATCCTTTTTTAGAAACTGCTGATACAGATACGTATAATAACTCTTTCCCAAGGGAACAAGAGTTGAGTCGTTTTGAATTATTTAAAAGCAGAAACAGAAGAGGTGGTGAAAACCCAATGCAAAAAGATAGACGTGCAAAAGAAAAGGCCAGTAAAAAAGCATCGGGAACAGATTAATAATAACGCGAAATCATAAAATAAACAAAGCCTCTTGTGTACTACGCAAGAGGCTTTATTTTATATAGTATTCAACAAAAACAAAATCTATTCTGCTGCTGCTGATTTTTTATTCGCTAATTCATTTAAAAACGATTCCAAAATATCATTAAACTCCTGGGGTTTTTCCATCATTGGCGCATGACCACATTCCTCAACAAATGCTAGTTTGGATCCTTCAATAAGCTCATTAAATTTCTCCCCCACAAAAGCAGGCGTGACTGTATCCTCTCTCCCCCATATCAATAAAGTTGGCGCTTTAATCTGATGCAGCTTATCACTGAGATTATGTCGAACAGCAGTTTTAGCAGTTGCCACAATTCTAATCGCTTTGTTACGATCATTTACAATATCATAAACCTCATCGATCAATTCCTTTGTCGCAACAGCAGGATTAAAAAACGTAGCTTCCGTCTTCGTTTTTATAAAGTTATAATCTCCTCTTTTTGGAAAAGTAGATCCTAGAGAATTTTCAAAAAGACCTGAGCTTCCTGTTAAGGTAACCGATTCCACTTTACTAGCATTTGCTAAAGTATAAAGCAAAGTAATATGTCCGCCAAGAGAATTTCCAAGTACATGTACTTTTTCAAAATTTTTATACTCTACAAATTCTGCGACATGATCAACTAAGCCCGAAACAGATACTTGTCTGATAGGCATTTCAAAGATGGGCAACATTGGTACAACAACGTTATAATCTTTTCTAAAGTAATTTATAATTCCTTGAAAATTACTAAGTGCTCCGAACAAACCGTGTAGAAGCAATAAAACTTCTCCTTCTCCACCGGTTTCGATATATCTAAAATTGTCTTGTTCCTTTATTTCGTAGTCCATTAAATATTTTACTAATTAAAAACAGATGATGCAAAGTTAACATATTTCTAACTATACACCAATTTTAAGAACATAACCTGTTTTGATCCTATCTCAGCCTCTATAACATTTCACCTCCATTAATGTTTTTTTAATAAAAATACAGCTTAATATAGCTTTTCCACAGAGTTTTCCACATATGTTAGTTATCCATTTTTACAGTCAAATAATTAATAAAAAGCATTGCCGTTAATAATAACAAAGCACCTCCTTGATGCAACACTCCCCAATCAACAGGAATACTTCCTTTACAATTGATTACGGTGATAATTCCAAGGATAACTTGAATTACTAACATAGTTATCCACATATATAAACCGCGTTTTAAAAGTGGTGATATTTCGGCCTTTAAACCTTTAAAAAAATACCATAAGCCTATGATTATCAATAAGTAAGCTGCTCCTCTGTGTAAAACCTGTATGAACGTAGGCATGAAACCATTTTTATCGTAATCAACGAAGTTCTCCACAGTCCATTCATCTGCATCAAAAATTATTGCAGGTACAGCAGTTCCATTCATATCTGGCCAGGTTGGATAGGATAAACCTGCTTTCATTCCAGACATAGTACCACCTAAAATGATTTGAAAGGAAAGAAGCAATGTTAAGGCAATTCCCCACCTTTTCAACAATTGATTGTTGATAACTTTAGTTTTAGGAAAATAAACCCCAAAGGTCGTCCAAAGCAAGTAAGCATATAGAATAAATGCCAGAGAGAGATGCATGGTAAGTTTGTAGGCATCTACCCAGGGGCGATCATATAAGCCACTAGCCACCATAATCCAGCCTATAGACGCTACCAGAGCTGCTAACAAAAAAACCACTATCAATTGCCGAAAGAGCTTCTTAGAAAAGCGTTTTGTGAAGAAAAAGAATATAAAAGGGATTAAAAAAACAAAACCCATCGTCCTTGCCCATAATCTATGAATGTACTCCCAAAAGTAAATGTACTTAAATTCCGACATGCTCATTCCTTGATTGATCTTTTTGTATTGGGGAGTAACTTTATACAAGTCAAATTCTTCTTCCCACTCTGCACTATTTAATGGGGGTAAGGTACCGGTAACGATATCCCACTTTGTAATGGATAAACCAGATCCAGTTAATCGAGTAATCCCTCCAAGTACGACCTGGAAAAAGATCATCACCAAACCTAGTATCAACCAGGATTTTACGACTCGACTTATTGCATCATGATTTGTAAAAAAATGATTCATTGATTCTTATTTAGTATGTTTGGTAAACAAGTATTTTTAATACTAAAAAACTTCAACTTAAAATATGCTCTTCTTAAAATGAAAACATAGAAACCAATGCAAAGTTAATTGCTTTTTGTAAAAGCTTTGTCAACAATCCTGATATCCTATTATTATATTTATTATAATTTTTTAAAAAAAGGCAGTCATCATCAGGGCTGTTAATATGTAGATAAAAAATATCAGAATTGTTATGTAAACTCAGAGTTAATAATTTATAATCCTTTATCAACAATTACTTAACATCAGAAGCTACACTAAATCAGGTATTTATACTTTTATTCACAAGTAGTTGATAAGTTATTCCATTAATAAGTTTTTCTATTTTCATTTCTAAAAACTAAAAGATAAATGTCAGTAACTATGTTGAATTCAACAAA
>CAYXQH010000112.1:0-12590 GCA_964467425.1 uncultured Saprospiraceae bacterium | reverse complement strand
CTCTCTCAAACTCTGCTCTATTTCTGAGATAATTGTATTGTTATAGTTTTTAAAAACCTCAACAAAAAGGATAAGTCACTTGAAAATTATTGATGGAATGAAGTCTAATTGACCAAATGATTTAGAATATCATTATCGGTGTCATTTTGCATGTCGTCTAGATGGACTAAATCTCGAAATGCAGCATAGACTATACAATGGGTTAAAGGAATGGTGATGATCAATCCTAAACCACAAATTAAAAGTCCTAAAAGATTTATTATACCAGTTACTAAAAGTAAACCAAAGACTGGCCAGAAGTTTTGAGCGATTATTTTTCTACTGGTTTCCATTGCTTGCCAGGCTTCCAATCCTCCAAAAATGATAAAGTGTTGACTGAAAATATAGAAGGTTCTGACGGCTATTAAAACTCCGAAGAAAATAAGGAAAACCAGTATGGCTGCTACGAAGAAAGCTGCTTCTGAATTCATGCCAAAACCGAAGAAGATAAAGAGTCCTAATATAATAGGCACAAGTGCCACCAAAGATATTAACCCAACAATTAAGGTATATACAAGGAGTTGAAGAAAATAATCAAATCCTTTAAAAAAGATACCAAAATCCATGCGTTCTCTTCGGCTTACAACATTAGCCCCTAAAGTAAAACCTGCCGTTAGGGAAGGGGTCAATAAAAGACTACCTAGTGGAATGTATGCAGCGATAATTGCCAGAAAAGTGTAAACAAAACCATAGCCGATAAACTGCGCAGCTTCTTGTTTAAATAATTCAAAACCTTCCGAAAAATATGTAGATCCTTGAAAATCAAAACCATGATTTGTAAGTTCATTTATTCTTCCAACTGGAATTCTTGAAGTGTTATTGATCATGCTCTTAATCTACTAAGTGATCTAAAATATCATCTTCTGGATTGTTATAATTAGGATCGTCAAATGCCATTATACCTTTAAACGATGTGTATATACTGACATAAATAAGAGGAGCTGTAAATAATAGCCCTACACAACATAAGATTATTCCTCCTAGGTATAATAAACCCAAGACAATTCCAAATCCAAAAATGATCCAGAAGTTTTTATTAACAACTTTTCGACTGGTTTCCATCGCTTCCCATGCTTGCATATCACCAAAGATTATAAATGCAGGAGCATATATATAACTGACCAATATGTAAACGTAGGCACAAAATATAATGATACCCATTATCGCAAGTATTGCAAAGTCGCTTCCTACAAAAGAGGTAAGACCAAATGGATAGTCTTCAAAAGCTCCTAAAATATAACCAACTAAACCAAGAGGGATAAACAATAAGAGTGTAATACCCAATAATAAAAATGCCTGCGTTACTAATTGTCCATAGTGTTGAAATCCTTGGAAAAAGTCGCTGAATTCCAAACCAGGTGCCCGGTCTACATATCCTTGTTCTGATGATCCAGGTATACCAGGAGGTCTTAAATGCGCCATCCTTTGTCGATGTACTTTGTGGCCTGCAATTAAAAAGCCTGCTAATAAAGGTGGAGCAATTAACTGAGTAACTATTTGTGAAGTAAACTGCCCAACCAATTCCATATAAACCGAATATGGAGCTACAATCTGAAATACTGAGGAAATAAGGCCAGCAAAGAAAAGAATTAAAAACACAATAAGAATATATCCTATAAATAATCCAATCTCTTGTTTAATAATTTCGAAAGCTTCCGATATATATTCTCCGATATCAAAGCGAAAGCCTTGTTCCATTATGTCATTCAGTCTTCGTTTATTGATAATATTCATTTGTTTCTTTTTTAATATACCAGACTAAGCAATTATTAATGGCTTATTTTGGAATTGGAGTAAATATTTTAAGTAAATTATATGGTATAGGCTGTATTTTTCGAAAAATAGGGATTTTTTTTTATTTGTACTAATCTATACCTTTTGTAGGGGCTTTCGTAATGCCTTTTTACAAATTATTTGCCAATACCTCCTAAATGAATTCTTTAGGTATAATTAATAAAAGCAAAAAACAGAATGATAAAAAGAAAAAGCAGGGTCAGAAATAAACTCTCGATTTAGACACAGGAGCAAATAAAACATAATTTGTATATTACGCAGCAATAAAATTAAACCAATAGTATGTTACAATCAAAAATAGCTGGAATCGGGCGTTATGTCCCTGAAAAAGTAGTGACGAATAATGATCTTGCAAAAGTGATGGATACCTCGGATGAATGGGTACAGGAACGGACAGGGATCAAAGAACGAAGGTATGGTGAAAAACATAAAGAAACGACTTCGTCAATGGGGGCCCGTGCAGCAGAAATAGCCATAGAAAGAGCGGGGATTCAAAAAGAAGATATAGATTTTATCATTTTTGCCACCTTGAGTCCGGATTATTACTTTCCAGGTTGTGGGGTTTTAGTGCAACGAGAATTAGGCATTACTAATACAGAGATTGGAGCACTGGATATTCGTAATCAATGTTCAGGTTTTATATATGGATTGTCTATTGCTGATCAGTTTGTAAAAACAGGGATGTATAAAAATATCTTATTGGTTGGTTCAGAAATGCATTCGATGGGTTTAGAATTTTCCACCAAAGGAAGGAATGTAACAGTGATTTTTGGCGATGGGGCAGGAGCAGCGGTTATTCAACCTACAGAGGAAGAAGGTAGAGGAATCTTAACTACTAAGCTCCACTCCGATGGAACCTATGCCGAAAAATTATCTTTTATTAATCCAGGTTCGCATGGAGGATATCATTTTGATAAATTGGGTCTTGATGTGGATTTTGGATATCCAGATAAAAACGAATTTGGGGAAATTTTTATCACTCAAAAAATGATTGATGAAAATATGCACTATCCAACTATGGAAGGCCAATTTGTTTTCAAACTAGCCGTACAAAAATTTCCGGAAGTGATTATGGAAGCATTGACACAGGTGGGTTTAAAACCGGAAAATATTGATATGTTAGTTCCTCATCAGGCAAATCTTCGGATCAGTCAATTTGTTCAAAAACGCATGGGGCTTCGAGACGATCAAGTCTGGAATAATATTCAAAAATACGGAAACACAACCGCTGCATCTATTCCGATTGCTTTATGTGAAGCCTGGGAAGCAGGTGCTGTGAAAGACGGCGATCTGGTTTGCCTTGCTGCTTTTGGTAGTGGTTTTACCTGGGGCTCCGCATTGATTCGATGGTAGAGAAATTATGGGGTTAAGGAGGAAGAAGTAAAAAGAGCTAAGATGCTTAAAAACTTATCCTCCTTAACCACATTCCACACCCAACCTTTCCCTTTTTTTAAACGTTTATCCTTATAAGTCACGGTTAAAAACCATATGCTTATGCGATATTTTGTTGGTCTTCTTTTATTCCTTTTCTGTTGTTCTTCCTGTGCTTCATTGATGAATCAACCAAGTACTGAAATGAGGGTGTTTACAACAGAGCCTTCTTTAATAGTAGTTGATGCGGATACTTTTAAAACAATTAGAAATCAGGTAGTCGTAGACGTAGAACGCAAAGAGGAGCCGGTTGAAATAATCGCCATTACGGATACTATTACCAAGAAGGTATGTGTACCCGCTAAGAAATCTGCAGCATTTCTCATGAATATTCCATTAAACTATGGGATAGGGATACTTATAGATGCGGATAATCCTAAACGCTTTGGTTATCCAAGGGTGATTCATTTGAATTCTGCTGATACTATAAATAGATACTATAAGTTCGGTTTAGAAAATAATAAAAACGTATTTCGTTTTAATATATCCTTACCCCATATAAATATTTTTGAATTTAAACCAGAAGGAGAATCGATTAAAAATACCACTGGCTTTTTCGGAATTAGTTTTGGCCTGGATTATTTTTATAATGCTAAAAAGTTTATAAATATTTCAACCTATAGAGTCACTGATTTTCCATTTATTGTTCCTGTTGCTTATGATCGTTTTGGCCCCTATGAAAATATGCGATCTTCCTTTACTACCTTATCTCATAACCATCAATTTAAAAGATTGACTGTCGGTTATGGACTTTCTTATAGTAAAAATACTTGGAGCTTTAATCCGGGAAGACAATATCCTTTCGAAGATATGATAAATACCGAGGAAGCGAAAAGAAAGATAAGCTATGCGGTTGGTGCGGTTGTTCCCGTTCATTTTCGTCTGGGACAGTCGTTTCATTTTGGTGTGATTTATCGGCCTACTTTTTACCGGGCTAATATAAGTCCGACATTTAAATATGAACATTTAATTAGTGTTGACTTTGCCTGGAAGATTCGATTGAAAGACTAAATGCGATAGAAGGTTGATTACTCTGCTACTCGATCAAAAGTCTGCTCCACATCAAAAAATAGAAGTTTTACAAAATCTCTGTACTTTTTGACGGTATAATGCTTAACTTCTGGTTTCAGAAATGTTAACCATCTTTTGATGTTATCGCTTAATACTAAAAGGTTTCTTCGATCTTGCTTGCTTTTCCTCTTCTGGAATAGCGCTGCTTCTTTGCATGCTCAGGTCGAACGGCAAGTTGCAAATCATTGGTATTTTGGAAATCAATATGGGCTTGATTTTTCATCCGGAGCTCCTCAGGTAGATAATTCTTCTTCCATGTTTACTTTTGAATCCTGCGCCACTATTTCGAATAAAGCTGGGGATTTACTTTTCTATACCAATGGAGGAGGGAAAGTAGATAGTACGGTCTTAGGCTACATCTGGAATCGGAATCATGAAGTAATGGATGGGGGCGAATTGGGTGCTTTAACAGGAGGAGGATATTCCGCAGCACTGGGTGCATTGAGTTTTGAAAAACCAGGACAGACAGGTCAATATTATTTGTTCACTATTGATGAAGTAGAAACGCTGAATACAGAAGGTAATCCGTTTCCAATGGGGAAGGGGCTTTCTTATTTTGAAATTGATATGACGGCAAATGCAGGTTTGGGAAAGGTGACGGTCAGCAATGAAAAACTAGTAACTCCTGCATTTGAACATATGTCTGCAACCAAACATAGCAACTGTGAAGATTATTGGTTGTTAACAAGAACAGGCTATGGTTTTTTAGATGACGATCCAGAAGTTAGAGATAGTTTTTATTTATTTAAAATTACACCCGATGGTATTGAAGCTCCTATAGTGACACCGATTCCGGAACAGGTAAGTTGTGTCGACTGGGAAGACGGAATGCTACGGTTTTCTCCAGATGGGATACGATTCTTTTGCGGTCCTTTTCTATTTGATTTTGATAAAAACTCAGGAGAGATTGGCGATTATAGAAATCTCCAGGCAGCTGCAGGAATTCGACCGGGATTTCCATTAGCGTTTTCTCCAAATGGACGATTTTTATATTATTTCATGGTTCAGAATATAGGAGATATTCCGAATGCAGCAAATAACCGGTTTAAAGTTTGGCAGTATGATCTGTGGGCGCCGAACCTTTTTCTATCCGCCGATCTTATTTACGATATAGAATCTCCCGCGGCTAATATCACCGGAACACCACAATTGGCACCCGATCGAAAGATATATTTACCTTTTCATCATGGAAACCTTTTCGATCCAACGAGGATTTATGTAGTGGAAAACCCTAATGTCAAAGGAGTAGATGCCCAATTTCACGGCCCTATTCTGGAATTATCTCCTCCACTCAATCAACCCTTTATGCGGTTTGGGCATTACCCGGACAATATCTTTTACTACGATTCTATTGAAACCTTAGCCGTGGATTTGCCAGATCAAATAATAATAGATTGTGAAGCCATTCAACCTGTTCTAGTAGATGCTGATGAAGATTATGCGTGTATGCTATGGTCTACAGGGGATACCTCCACTTCGATAGAGGTCATGGAGGAAGGTCTTTATTGGTTGGAAGTAGCTGAAGGTTGTGAAATTGGTCGGGATTCTTTTGAATTGATTTATGAAAATAATTTATTCGATGTTGAATTAGGAACGGATACCACAATTTGCGAGGATGAATTTGTTTTACTGACCCCAGACATAGAAATATTCAATGCAAATTATTTTTGGCAGGATAGTTCTACCTTACCCTATTTCAATGCTTTTGATAGTGGAGTTTATACTTTGGAAGTTCGACTGGATGAATGTTATGATCGAGATACTATTGCAATAGAAGTGCAAGCTTTTCCTTTTGTTGATATTGGAAATGATACCTTGGTTTGTGAAGAGGACGAAATTATTTTGAATGCAAACGGAGCAAATAATTGGACTTTCGAATGGCAGGATGGAACGATGGATACGATGTATCAGGTGATAGAACCCGGTTTTTATTTTGTGACAGTAACGAATGATTGTGGTGAGGATACGGACGAGATCTTTGTCAATATGATTGATTGTAAAGCCTGCAATGTACAATTCCCAAATAGTTTTACACCGAATAATGATGGATTAAGTGATGACTTTGGAGTGGTTTCTGATTGCGAGTTTTTAGCGTTTAATTTAAAAGTGTTTAACCGATGGGGGAGTATAGTGTTTGAAACGAATACCTTTTCTGAGAAATGGAATGGAAAACAAAAAAGCGGAGATAGCCCTTCCGATACCTATCTTTATTTGGTAGAATATGAAACTATCAATCCACTTGGAGAAACAGAGAAGGGAAAAGCGCATGGAGACTTGACCTTAATCCGATAAATCATAATACTATTGTGGATGCTTTGTAGCTGTCTTTAGTTCGAATAAGGCGAGCGGTACGACTATTAACTTTTCAAGCACGAAATAGAGTATTCCCAAAACAGTCAATTCCTGATAAAAATAGAAAACCAAAATTGCTGTAGCAAAACAATAGCTTAGATTTGCAAAGGCAATGACTTTTAAAAAAGGCCTCCAGTATTTAATGTTACTAAAATAACAAGTCAGAGAATAGATAGCAAAAATACTAGCAGCAGCTGCCAGGCAATAGAGTACCTGTTTAGGCATTCCAAAAATACTTTCAAACTGAACTAAGACCACACCTAATGACAAAGCGGAGACTATCGCTCCAATCCCGTCAAGTAGGAAAAGTTTTCGTGGGCTAATATTCATCAGTGCAATGGTTAAGTAGGATTAAGATTAAGTCGAGCAAATTCTTTCTATTAGTTCTTAACCTCCGTTAAAAACAACATCCAGACTTTTGCAAATATGCTTTGCAGCTTTTTTCAAATCATCCTTTTTATGAGCGGATGAAATAAAACCAACTTCATAGCCAGAAGGGCCGAGGTATACGCCACGCTGAAGCAGCTCATGATGCAAAACTTTGAATTTTTCCATACTCTTTGCATCAATTTGATCCGCAGATTTAATTTGTTCTTTTGTAAAAGCGACCCAAAAAATAGAGCCAATATTTGGCATACTCAATTCATACCCTTTTTCTTCTGCATAGTCCAAAATGATTTTAATAAAAGTTTTCGTTTTCTTTTCTAGTTTTTTATAAAAACCATCTTCGAGTAATTGCTGTAACGCAGCGTAGCCGGCAGCCATCGCCACTGGGTTTGCAGAAAGCGTTCCTGCTTGATAAACCGGACCTTCTGGTGCAACATGGCTCATGATTTCTGCACTTCCTCCGTAAGCGCCCACAGGCATTCCTCCGCCAATAATTTTTCCATAGGTCAGAATGTCTGGCTGAATATCATAATAGCCAGCAGCACCCTCAAAACCAATTCGAAAACCATTAATAACTTCATCGAAAATCAGTAATGAACCATGCTTAGTACACAATTGTCTCAGGGATTCAAGAAAAGATTTATCCTGAATTAAAAGCCCATTATTTGCAGGTACCGGTTCTATAATAATGGCAGCTACCTCCTCTCCATATTCATGCATTGCTTTTTCTAGAAGGTCGGTGTCATTAAGCGGAAGGACAATCGTCTCTTTCACAAAGGCTTCTGGAATTCCTGCTGAAGTACTTTCACCGAAGGTCGCTAATCCACTTCCTGCTTTTACTAATAGCGAATCTACATGCCCATGATAACAACCTTCAAATTTTATAATTTTACTCCTTCCCGTAGCACCTCGAGCCAGGCGAATTGCTGACATAACAGCCTCCGTTCCAGAGCTGACAAAACGGATCTTTTCTACAAAGCGATTGTTTTCTACAATCAGTTTTCCCAATTCATTTCCTAATTTAGTAGGAGCGCCGAAAGAAGTACCTTTTTTAATGGTTTCAATCACAAAATTTTTAATCTTTTTATTATTATGACCTAAAATCAGCAGTCCCCAGGAACAACAAAAATCAATAAAACTATTATCATCTTCATCAAAAATCCGGCAGCCATTTCCGGCTTTAATAAATAGGGGCGGACCCGAGACGGATTTAAAAGCCCGTACCGGAGAATTTACGCCTCCAGGGAAATATTGCTTCGCCTCTTCAAATAATCGAGCGGATTTTTTTCGTGGTGTTTTTTCTACTGATTTCATGCTGCAAAAGTAAGGAATTTCCAATCAAAGATTAGAAAAATGATGGTTCGCTTTCAGCGAAAATGATAGATTGCTTTATGCAATAACAAAATAGTCTTCAAGTTGTTTTTCATAAATTAAAAACAACCATTTTCGTTCCGCCGAAGGCGAACGAACCATCATTATAGTCAAAGGCAATCTATCACTTTCCGATTGAAAATCGGGACCATCGCTTTCATTTTACCAAAGGCGAAAATGAACCATCATTTTCGCTGTAAGCGAACCCCAAGCAACATTCCAAAGCTCAGATCGTTTAAACTGCCAAACACTACA
This sequence comes from uncultured Saprospiraceae bacterium, assembly GCA_964467425.1. GTDB lineage: Bacteria > Bacteroidota > Bacteroidia > Chitinophagales > Saprospiraceae > JAHDHW01. Next base: position 3,890 of record CAYXQH010000112.1, on the reverse strand, counting down.
ACACTATGTCTAATCTATCAGAAAGAATTGTTCAGGAAACTGCCCAGGCTTTTTTATACCATCGATATCGAAAAAAAGCGCGGAAAGGGAAGGTTTTTTCTAAAATGGAAGCTCGAACGAGGCGTGAATACGGTGGAAAGCGTGCAGACGGTTTATTAGCCTTCAATCATTATATTTTTGGTCCTTATGCAGTTTCAATGGAAGCGAAATCATTTAAAACGCTTTCCGCAATGAAACCGGTGCGTAGTGACAACCTGTTGATTTGGAATAGCTTTAAAGCGGGTTTGAAGTGCTGTATTTTGAGTGGGATGTTTTTCGCTTTTTATCGATTGAATGATGGTTTTATGCAAATATTACTACCTGTAAATACGCTATTTTGTACGGCTCTGATTTATGGTTTTTTTACAATAGATAGCTATCGCCATAAAACAGCAAATGTTATTAAGCAGTTAGCACAATATCCAGCAAATGAACGATGGTTAGCTTTTTCAAAAGACAGTTTGCAAATGCTTTCAAAAGACAAGCGGAGAAAATTGGATAAACTTTGTAAACAAAAAGGAATTGGAATTGTAGTAGTCACTAAAAGCGGAAGGGCAGAAATGCATCGCTCCGCTTCCATGCGTTGGAAATGGTTTGGCGATTTTATAAAATATTATAGTAGTGAAAAGAGAATCCGAAAGGTGATTGATTAAAATTTTAAACCAAGACGGAAACTGAATCGACGATAAGTTATTTTGTCAAAACGTTCTCGTGTTTCATCATTTCGTTCTGCCCATTGAAAGCGATAGCCCGCTTCTAATAAAAAATTTGTTTTTTTCCGACTTGCAAAACGTATCCCAATAGCCGGATGGATTAAAGGACCACCTTTCAACTCTATACGGTCATTCCAATCATCAATAAGATCAGCAGCGATCCCATAGCCTGCCTGAACAGAATAATAGGGGCTGATTTTTTTCTCATTATAATACCCTCTGAAATCTGCATGTGCTGAGAAGATGCTCATATCGTATACCTCCCATCCAAGTCCGCCTCCAACAGAAAGGTATTTATTAAATTGGTACCCTACAGTCATACTCGCCACTTGTAATCCCAGGACGGAGGAAAATGCACCAAATTCATCTCTCGACAATAGAAAACCAGTGTGAAAGATTTTATAAAGACCGTCGGGATTAAGCGTTTTTCCATCTGCCAGGACTTTTTGATCTGTACTAATCGCTTCGATGCTTTTAATAGATTGCTGTGGAATCTCCATGCGAGCTCCTGCATTCAATTCCAGTATTAATGGATCGGCATCAGGTGTTGATAAAAGTTTGCCTTTTAAAAAACTACCATCCTTCAGATAAACATGATGAATGATGGTTTCTGTCTGAGCGTTTAAAAGTAAACTACTCAGACAGAAAGCAAGCAAAAGAAATATATTTTTAGAAAGTATCATTATCGTCTAACCGGTATATGACTTAATAATTGAAGATTGGCAGGGTCCTGCGCATTATACTGATAAAAACCATCATCGCCAATGACTAATAAAAGGTCATCTGCACCAGGTAAGGCAATCACATCAAATGACGTAATATTTTTTAAATCTGAAAGCAATCGTTCATCTAGCGTTAATGGATCTGCTATGTCAAAAGTTTTTAAACCCGCGTCGCCTTCGCATATAAACAAATTGTCTCCTTTAATACCGAGCCCATGCGGATTATCCATTGGGAAAGATTTTTCCAAATAGATATTTGTCATATCCGTGATGTTGACTAGATCTAATTGATTGTCATTTTCCGCACACCAGGCATTACCATCACGTAAGGTAACATAGGCATAAGGTTCTTTTACATAAACCGGATCACAGGCATATAAATGGCTGTATTCAGAAAGGTAATTCGGGTTGACCGGATCTGCAGCATCATAGATAAACATCCCTGATGTGGAGCCTATAAATAATTTGTCAGTATACGAAAAGATAGTTTCTATTTCCCAGCCGATACTTACTCTATTTACTTCTGTAGGATTCTCAATTTGACTAATATCGAAAACATGCAATTCCGTATAATCGATAGAGTATAAATAATCTTGATAAATAGAGAATCGGGCTAATGAACCACCGGTACCTGATGAGCTTCCACTACTATTAGCATCAAATACTACAGCAACATCATCTTCAAATTGATTTGGGAAAGAAACACCGTCAATGTCACATTCTCGCATTTCGGTTACTTCTTCAAACTTATAATCAACCAATAAACCTTCCTGGTTAATGTTATAGATTGGATAAATACCTTCCACTCTTTTTACTAAGACTGGATTTGTTAATGTAGTAATATTGATAGCTATGAGGTCAATATAATTATCAGCATAAAGAATCCCATTTTTTATAGCGATATCTACATTCCCGGGAATGGGTAAAAAACCAAGATTAACAGGAGCACTTGGATTTGAATTGTCAAAAACGTGTACCCCTTCTTTTTGCTCATTGATGAAAAGGTGTTCATTGTAATAATAAATTTTACCAGGTTGGACCAATTCTCTTGGTGCCTGAAAACTTATGTCAATTCGAACATCTTCCATGTTTTTTAAAATAGGAACCCTTTTGGTATAAGTGACTTCTCTTTCGCATTTGTCTTTTAAACAGGAGCTGAAGAGAAATGAAAAAGAAAGAATAACGAAGAAGGATAATTTATTAATTTTCATAATCAGAATATATAATTAATTGTTGTTTGAAAACTGTATTTTATGTTACGTGGTTTTAAATAGTGGTTGTCAAGGGTGTACAGATTTGTTCTTCTGTTTACATTTACATCAAGTCCGATATGCTTTCCTAATTGGTAGCTTAAACCTAAACCGAAAATACTTTTAAAGGATAAACTTTTGTCGGAGTCATTGTTTTTATCATAGAGCCAATTAAATGTATTGTCTTTATAGAAAGCTAAACTGGTAGAGAGACCAAGGGAAGCATAGGCTTGTAATCTCTTTTTTCCTAAATAAACTTGTCCACTTATTGGAAAATCAACCATTTCTAAAGGTTCATATACTGGATTCCATGCAATTCTTAAGAATAAATAATTCTCTTGTGGAGTAAAAAGCTGATCGTTTAAACGGGAGTAAAATATACCTGTACGGTAACCGAACATTCCTTTCTTTTCTGAGTATTCAATACCATAGGATACGCCTACATTATTTTTTCCTAGATAGGTGAATTCTCCGTCTTCGGAAAAAATATCATAAGAAAATGCCATTCCAAGACTGGTCGTTTGTTCTTGCGCATTTAGCAAGTAACTGGAGCAAAGGAAAAGAACTAAAAGTAGTTTAACTTTTTTCATAGCTAGAATATATAATTAATTGTTGTTTGAAAACTGTAATTAACATCTCTGGGTCTTATGTAATGATCTTCAAAAGTAAGAAGGCGCTTTTTTCGGTTAACAGCTAGATCAATACCAATATGCTTTCCAAATTGATAATTTAGTCCCATACCAAACATATATCGGAAGGATAGACTTCTTTTACCGAGATGGTCTCCTGTGCCAATATAATTTTTATAATCACTGTTGTTATAAATTGACAAGCTATTAATAAGCCCAAAGTTTCCATAGGCTTTGAGCCTTTTTTTGCCCAAGTAAATTTGACCACTAAGTGGCAGATCAATGATATGGAAAGGATGCGGCTCAGGTTGAATCCAGATGTCAATTAACAATAAGTCCAACCAAGGAACCAAAACCTGATCTTTTATTTTAGTATAAAAAATAAACGTTGGGTAAATATCACAAGCGATTATTTAGGCATTGGCGATATCCTTTTTTTCTTTGCTTTATGCCCTCTTTTTAATCCAACTTACTTCATTGCTTTTTTCATTATCAGTCTGTTAAATTTATTGATTTTTTATTTTTTAAAATCTTTAA
>CAYXQH010000111.1:0-12622 GCA_964467425.1 uncultured Saprospiraceae bacterium | reverse complement strand
GTTGGTCGAATCCATATTCGACGGATTTAAATAAAGAAGATATTATTATTTATTTGAATATCAAATCGTTAAGAAATACGAAGTTAAGTGAATCAGTGGAACTTAAATCGGCTCTAATTCGACCAGAAGTCTACAATAAAAAACAGCAAATATTTGAACCTCAGGTAGTGTTTAAACCTTTGAATGAAACCCATTCAAACGAGTATAGTGTATTCCCTAATCCATTCTCCGATAAGACTAAAATTGCTTTCGAAGCCGAATCGGGAAAAGCTGAATTGATGATTTATGATCTAAATGGTCGGTTGGTTTATTCTTATACGAAACAATGTGAAAAAGGATGGAGTAATATGGATGTTTTTGGAAATGATTTGAAAGAGACCGGTCTTTTTTTATATGAGTTAAAATCTGGAAGTAAACACTATTTTGGAAAGTTATTCTTAAAAAAATAAAGAAATTTATAAAATTTGCTGCCATAACAAGGCTATTACCTTCAAGTAGCGTGACATTTTGGAGCTATTGAGGTCTTATAAAAAAAAATGTCTTATATTAGGCATCGGTTCCCTCCACCTTTCTTTATAATTCGCAATTACCTACTATTTATTTAATTGTTTTACCATAAGACAAAACTATGAATCGTAGATTTTACACCAACTTTTACAAACTAAGTACTTTAGTTTGCTTACTACTTTTTTGTTCCATTTCTCTTTATGCTCAACCAGATTTAATTGTGGTGGAAAGCGCTTTGCAAAATTCACTTCAGGTGCAAACATTGAACAGCAATGATCAGTGTTATCTAAATGAAGGCTGTGTAAATGGCTTAGGGCAAAGAGATATTATTCGATTTACTACCCATATTCGCAATATTGGCGATACAGATTTTTATGTTGGTGCCCCTCCAGGCAATCCAGCTAATGAAAATGAACAATGGGAGTATGATGAATGCCACGGTCATTGGCATTATGAAGGATATGCGGAGTACAAGCTCTTTGATGAATCAAATACCGAAATTCCAATAGGTTATAAAAATGGATTTTGTTTGATTGATGTAGAGTGTAACGGAGGAGGAACATTTACTTATACTTGTTCCAACCAGGGTATTTCAGCTGGCTGTGGAGATATTTACAGCTCTGGATTAGCCTGTCAATGGATCGATATCACAGATGTAGCGGATGGCCGTTATAGTTTAGAAATTAGAGTAAACTGGGATCAAAGTCCTGATGCAAATGGAAACGTAGAATCCAGTTATGCTAATAATACAGGCTCCGTTTGTTTTGATTTAGCTCGAGTAAATGGGCAGGTTGAAGTGGATGTAGTTGGAAATGGATGTAATCCAAATACCAATTGTTCAGAGGTGACACTTACGCTTAATCTGGATAATTATCCAGAGGAAACAAGCTGGGAAATTCGAAATAATAATAACGTTGCTGTAGCGACTGGAGGAACTTATGGAAACCAGCCCGATGGCTCGACAGTTACTCAGGTTATCTGCTTGGAAGACGGATGCTATGATTTCATTATTAATGATAGTTATGGTGATGGAATATGTTGTGGTTATGGAAATGGTAGCTACCAGCTTAATGATGATTCTGGAAACACCTTAGCTAGTGGAGGGCAGTTTACCAACTCTGAATCGACTGATTTTTGTGTGAGTTCAACACCTCCGCCATGTACCGATAATGATAATGATGGAATTTGTGCTGCAGATGATTGTGATGATAATAACAACATGGTTCCAGCGCCTCCGGGAGCGGGTTGTGATGATGGTGATCCCAATACGGATCATGATGAAATAGGAGAGGATGGATGTACTTGTGCAGGTGTACCAATCGGACAGCATAATGATTGCGATGATATTACGATTGCAGCCAATGGAAGTTATATTGTCATCAATGGAATTGATGTTTTTCCACATGTAAATATTCAGGTTTTTAATAGCAATTGGAATCTAGTTGATGCATGTGTTGATGACTGTGGAACAACTTATGGTTATGGACCTACAGCTGATGGTGTTTACTATATTAGTGTAAAAACCTTTGATGAGGCTTGGCAATATGAGTGTGATATTTTGGTTGATCTTACTGTAGGTGGTGGTGGCGGATGCCCGGATAATGACAATGATGGAGTCTGTGCTGCAGATGATTGTGATGATAATAATGCTAGTCTTCCTGCTGCTGTTGGCAGTTCTTGTAATGATGGGGATGCAAATACGAGTAACGATCAAATTCAGGCGGATGGCTGTACTTGTGAAGGAACTCCTAATACGGGTTGTACAGATAATGACAATGATGGCTACTGTGAAGATGATGATTGTGACGATAATAATTCCAGTATTCCTGCAGCTGTTGGCAGCTCCTGTGATGATGGAAATGCTAGTACGAATAACGATCAAATTCAATCGGATGGTTGTACTTGTGCTGGAACTCCAATCAGTGGAGGAGGGACTTGTGATGACATAAACATAAGCACATCACCAAGTACTATTTCCATCAGTGGACTTGATTTTCCACACGTGAATATTCAAGTTTTTACAAGTGCTTGGGGAGGGTATTACAGCTGTGTTGATAATTGCGGAAACCCCATGACCCTCAATAATGTGCCGGCAGGAGATTATATTGTTAGTGTAAAAACCTTTGATGAAGCATGGCAGTATGAATGTGACATTTTAGAAACAGTTACCGTTGGCGGCGGTGGAGGTTGTACCGATGAGGATAATGATGGAGTCTGTGTCGAAAATGATTGCGATGACTCGAACCCTAATATTCCGGCTGCACCTGGTACAACTTGTAATGATGGAGATGCGGGTACTAATAATGATGAAATTCAAGGTGATGGTTGTACCTGTATGGGCACACCGATTGGTCAAGGTTGTAGTTTAAATTATACAACAGGAAGTGGGAGTATTACAATTAGTGGTCTTAATACAGCGCATGTTAATTTAAAATTATTTGACGGAACCTTCAATACCGTTTTTGCCTGTATAGATGATTGTAATAATCCTCAGGTTATTGATGGTCTTCCTGGTGGAACCTACTATATCGATGTTCAACTTTTTGACGCATCATGGCAACCTGTTTGTTCCATTTCAGAATACGTACAGATCACAAATGCTCAGGGTTTTATGGCGAATGAAGAAGTAGAGTATTTGTACTTTACGGCTATAAAAGCGCATGATAAAGTGAATCTTCGCTGGGTTACGAATACTGATTATAGAAATAGTCATTTTCTAATCGAACGATCAGTTGATGGCATTTCATTTACTTCTATTGGACAGATTGCGAGTCAACTTTTAGAGCATAACCCATCGAATTATCAAAGACAGGATTTGAATCCTTTTGAGGAAATCAATTTCTATAGAATCAAAGAGGTCTTTGCTGATGGTACTTATCGGTATTCTGCTACACGTGAAATCGATATGGGTATTGCATTGAAAAACTATAATGTATATCCCAATCCAACTGCTGGCTCAGTGACAATAGATTTAATGAACTTTACTGGTAAAGAAGCTTCTATTATTCTGACAAATAATCTTGGACAGATAGTCCATCGAAGAGATTTTGTCCGATTAGCAAAAGAACCAATAAGGCTGGATTATAAAAATATTCCGGCAGGTGTTTATTTTCTTTTTATCTCAGTGGAAGGTAAAAAACCGATTGGCGAAAAGTTGATTATTTCTAGATTATAGGCTAAAAGCTTAAGAAGGCTAAGAGGTTAAGTTTATTTAAAAGCTTAACTCCTTAGCCTTCTTAAATTTCTTAAACTCTTATTTCTCCCTACCTGATCGATCAATATTACTACTATTGGCTTGTTGTTTTCCCATTAGTACAATGTCTTGAACGTTGACATGTTCCGGGGTGTTAACAATGTAAAAAATAGCATTTGCAACATCGCTAGATTTTAACGGCTGGAAATCATCGTAGATTTTAGCTTTTTCTTTGTCTTCAAATCGAACATAAGCGAATTCAGTTTCTTCAACATGCGCCGGACTCACTTGACCAACTCTGATATTGTACTTATAAAGATCTAAGCGCATGGCTTTAGTTAGGGCATCAACAGCATGCTTTGTTGCACAATATACATTCCCTTTGTTATACACCTCTTTACCCGCCGTGGAGCAAACATTGATAATGTGACCAGTTTTTCGTTCAACCATATGAGGTGCTACTGCTCGAGTTAAATATAAAAGTCCTTTGATATTGGTGTCAATCATGGTTTCCCAATGATCAATATTCCCTTCGTGAATAGGATCAAAGCCTTTTGCTAAACCAGCATTGTTGATCAGGATGTCGATGTTTCTCCAGTCAGGTTCCAGGTTGTTGACCATGGATTTTACTTCATCTAAATTCCGAACATCAAACTGCAATGTTTTTATATCTTGCTCAAAATCCTTTTTAAATTCTTGTTTCATCTCCTCTAAGCGATCCCCTCGACGGCCAGTGATAATTACTTTAAATCCATGCTCTACAAAGAGCTTGGCAGTCGCTTGTCCAATGCCTGATGTTCCTCCAGTGATCATAATGACTTTGTCATTGTTAAGCGGAGTAGTCTGTACGTCTTTTGTCAACTTTTGCGGAGTTATGTCTTCAATTTCATCCATTTGGAAAGTAATGTCGTTTTCAGGAGTTTTTAGTTCTGGATTGATCTGCCATGCCATTTCATAATGCTTAGCGGCAGTTTCTTGTTGATCCATTCTATTATATAACATTGCTAAATCGTAATTAGCAAATTTATGTTCCGGATTGATTTCTAATGTTCGCTCAAAATTGTATTTGGCCTTTTGCTTTTTATCCAGCAGTTCACTTTGAAATAAACCAAGACGATAATGAGCATCTTCATTTGTAGGATCTTGTAAGATTGCTTTCTTGAAATACTTACACGCAACTTTCGGCTTCTCAGCGAAAAAACCTGCACAGATTAAACCTAATTTGTAATAGACTCCAGGTTCAGAAGGATTAAGATTGGAGACTTTTTCATAGTAGCTTTTTGCCAAAAGGAAATCATTATTCTGCTCAGAAATTTCAGCTAATGCTTTATATGAAGGAAAGTGATCAGGCACCATTTTAATGATTTGCTCAAATTGCGCCGTCGCCATTTCTAAATCATTCACTTCTTCTCTCAAGCAGTGAGCGTATTGGAACCTTGCTTCTACATTGTCAGGATGATCAGCTAATATCTGTTCGAAAGCTGATTGCCCTTTTTGATGTGCTCCATTTAACATGAATGCACTTGCTGCGCCAATCGCTGCACTAAGGTTTATAACATTTTCCTCCTCTGTAACGTCTTCTGTAACTTCCATTTCATTTTCCGAAAAGACGACTTCTTCTATTTCTTCTTCCTCTGCTGTTTCTTCTATAGAAGTTGGATCCTCGATTACTTCTTCTACCACTTCCTCCACTTTTTGTTCTTGAATAATCTCGTCTATAATTTCGTCCTCCATAACTTCAGTTTCCACAGTTGTATCTTCTATAGCCACTGTTGATTGAATTTCTTCGGTTGTTGGTATTTCAATAACTGGCTGTTCCGTAGGCAAAGAAGGTATTTTGTTTTCTATTACTGGAGTCTCCTGGATTGTAGTAGGTGCCACGTTATTGGTGGTTTCAATAACGGGTATTTCCGGTATGTTTTGTTCAGCGGTTAGGGTATTTACAGGAGAAACTTGAACTTCAGTTTCAGTAGGTTTTATTTCAAGGCGGCTACCAGGATCTGGTAACTGCGTTTTTTCAATTTGATTTGAAATTTCATTGGTCTCAAAATGTTCAACTTCTTGTAGAATTTCGTTGATTTTTTCTTCTTCCTTTTCCAGGTTAATTTCTGGCGGAGTAGGGGAGATTTGATTCGTGCTGATAGTTGCTTCTTCAGGTACTACATCAGGTGTTACTGTTTTTTCTGGAGTGTCCTTTTTGAAAAGATCATTCACCGTTAATGCTTCTTTTGCAGTAGTCACACTTGCTACCGTTTCATTAATTACAGGAATCGATGCAGAAGCAATAATCGCATTTTTTACAAGACCTGAACTTGCTACTGGTTCAGGAACTGGAGGTGATTTTATTTCTTCAACTTTCCTGTTTATCTCATTGACCGTTGGTGTTGTTACTGTAGGGGTAGGAGCAGGAGCAGGAGTAGTTGGTTGGTTTGCTTTTACAGGTGAAGGCATAGATGGTCCACCATTCACTTTTGAAAAAGCTTGGTGCTGAGCTGTAGAACCATATTTTTTAAAAAAGACTTCATAATTATTAAAAACCATTTGATCGTGCGTCCAAAATGGCTTGTTTCTAACTAGTCTTAAAAAGTCTCCTATTTCACTAGAGATATCTTTTACCGTTTGAAGTTTTATTCCAAATTCTTGTTCCTGACTTGCATCAATTGTCCTTTTTTGTTTCCTAAGTTCCAAATACTTTTCTTGCCAATAATTCATGTATTTGATGACATTACTTACTCTATCAAAAGAGGTTTCTACATTTCCTGTAGCGTATTGCCCATCAGTGATAACAACCTGCATCGTTTCTGCTAAAGCGGAGGACTGGAAAAAACCGAGCATATTTCGCATGCAAGATTGATCTTTTAAAAGATTATCACTTAATAAAAGAATCCCGGGGCAGTTCGTATTCGCTATTAAAGAGGTCAAGCCCTCTGTAATAGCTGTGGAAGAAGATAATTGGATAAAGCTAAAACTAGCAGGTTTTAATTTTTTCTCAATTTCTAAAGCAATTGACTTATTCTCTTCACAATAGGCGATATACAATTTGCTAGACATAGGAACTAAAATTTGTTGTGTGTGTATTTATTAATTTAGTTGATCATTCTCCCGAAGAAGCATATCAACATATTTTTTAAAATCAATTTCAAAGTCTTCATAACCTTCGGTTGCTGGACCAGAAAAACCAGTATGAATTCTACGGACTTTATTTTGACGATCAATAAAAATCATCGTCGGATAAGAAAGAATATGATTAAGCATAGGGAGAGATTCGGCAGCTTCTTTTTTATTAAAATAACCACCAAAGAGTAATTCATATTGCATTCCAAAACCTTCTTTATAATTTCTCAAAGCTTGCATAGACTTTTCTTTTTCACGATATCGTTCGTATCCTATTGCAATAACTTCCAAGTCATCCGATTTGTTTGTTGAAAGATAATCAACTAGAAAACTGGTTTCATCTCGACAATTTGGACACCAGGTCCCCATAATTTGAACAATCTTTACTTTGTTTTGATATCGTTCATCTGTCAAACTCACCATCTTGCCGTCGATGTTTTCAAAACTAAATTCCAGCCGATCATATCCTTCTTTTAGGTAAGTCAGCTTATCGGGGCTTCCCAAGGTATAGTCTTTATTACGGAAAGCATTCCAAATTGTTTTATAATGGGAGCCCGATTGAAAAGATCCGACTAAAGTTTTGTCTTCTTTTATCTTTGCTTCAAATAAAAAAGCATGTGAACCATCAAAACAAGATAAATAGGCTTTGTTATCCTGAACACTTCCTTCAAGGTATCTATAGTCTCCAGTTTCGGTCACGAAAGTTCCTGTAAGTCTATTCCCTTCTTGTTTAAATTCACCAATGGCTTTATAGGGTTCATCATCGTCAAATGTAGTTTCCCATCGTCCTGTAAGATCCATTGCCGGCGATTTTTTCAACTGAGTAAACCTATAGCCTTTACCATATCGAGCTTTAAATGGAATGCGATAATTATGGCCACGATAAGGAACAAACCAGTTCCCTTCAATTTTATCATCTTCATAACCAGCTCTGATATAGGTACCATAAACCGGAAAGTTTATTAGAATGGAATCATTATTACTGGCTCGGTCATGCCAGGTTTTGATATCTTTTACTTGAATTCGTTCAGGTCCATTAATGATTTCAATATGGAAGGAAGAATCGTTGTCATATATTAAATCAAAATTGAAAGGAAGTTGACCTTCACTCACCTCTTCAATAACTTGTACAATTTTATCTTTGGTCCTTGAGCCGGTTTGGACAGGAATGCCAGAAGGGTGCAGTTCTAATACAGCTCGCCATCTTCCGGGAGGAACAGTGGAAAATTGATTTTCAAAAGAAAAACATCCACTGAGAAAAAAGGAAATATAAAGTAGAAAAGTATAAGCTAAGTACCGGTACATCAAAATAGGGTTTCGTTCTTTCATTTAAAAGAATTGGTTTAAGCAAATCGCTATGAACCAAACAAGGTATAAATTTACGATTATTCTGGTAAACATAGGTGTAAACATTAAGGTTTAAGTCTATATATGTTTCTGGAGATAATCCAAATTTAGGGAATGTATTGTTGATTTAAAAGAGTTATTCAAGATGTAGGATTGTATTTAATTAGGTAGTTCTTTCGCCGACAAAATGATCGTCTTTATATTTGAAAAGGACATTAAAAGTCGTTAAGCTACCGTAGATACGAGTCAAATACTGTTGGAGATTCACTTTTTCTTCATCACTCAAATTCTTACTTGAATTAATCCGTTGCTCCATAACACGTATCCGATCACGAACCATTACTATTTTATGAAAAAAACTATCGATAGGTAATTCTTTAGATTTTAAAGAATCATCACCAGGTTTTAAGATTAGAACTCCATCTTTCCATTTGTCTCCAAGGTCAACAACTTCGGAAACTCCAGACCAGGTTTTTAGAATCTTTATTAAAGCTTCTTCCGCATCGGTAAATGAAACGGTCTCCTGAGCTTCAATGGCTTCGATGATTTCCAGTTTTTCATAGTTTCGACCTACATCTTTTATACCATAGGTCATAAAGCAAATTTCGTAAGCTGCTGCGTGCAATCGAATGACTACACCTTCTCCGTAGGCAGGATGCTTGACTCTGGAACCTATACCTAATGTTTGTGTCATGATTTCCATTTTTTGATCTTTTATATTTATAAAATGTACCAAAAAAAATACGGAAATCCAAGATGAAGGTTACAGTTTTATTGAGAAGTATATGCTTTTCCTTCTTCAAGAAAAGCAACTTTATTATTGCCGAGAGCGAATTTTGTTTTAACGGACTTTCTTCTGGTCATTTCAGGCAGGTAAACTTCAAAATGAAGATGAGGGCCACTAGACCAACCAGTGTTACCACTTAAACCAATTATCTGGCCTGCTTTGACTTCATCTCCAGGATTAACATTCGAGCCACCTTTTTTCAAATGTACATAAGATCCAAAAGTACCGTCTGCATGATAAATCAATACGTAGTTCGCCTGAGATTTACATCTTCGGTCTTTACATCCATGATTAGAATCTTCCTTTACGGCAATCACGACACCATCTCTAGCAGCAAGCACTTCTGTTCCTATTGCCAAGCTAAAGTCTAAAGCGAAAATGTTATAATGAGAAAATTTGCCGTGGTAGCCTTGACCTATGGTACTTTTTTTACCTTTTTGAAAAGGAAGAGCATAGGCAAACTCTGTATCATAATTTTTATTTAATGTATTTCCAACGGCATAAGTGAAATCAAATTCATACTCTGAGTCACTATTATAGGCTTTTGGAGAAAGGGTTACTATCAAATATTCTTCCCCATCATTTGGAATGACCTTTAAGACAGGAAGTTCACTATCGGTTTTTAGATTGATTAGTTTTTTAAACCCCATTGAAATCGTAACGGGGCAATGGCCATCATTTGAAGCATAAAGTTCAATATTTCCACTAGACTGGTCTTCCACTATATTTATCCAATCAATTTGAAATTGTGCATGAATCGTATTTAAGCTAAGAATAGTAAAGAGGGATAAAACAAAATATTTCAGCTTCATTTCTGATTTTTTTATTAATAACATCTTTTCTAAAACGAAAATTGTACCGATTGACCTTTTAGTAAGACAAGGAGACAACAATGGTTAGACTCCGAATTTAAGGTAAAGTAAAATCCAGAATTGTTAAAAAAAACTAAAATAAAGAAAGGGCTTCATAAAAATGCGAATAAGTTAACAAAAACAGTTTTGCTAACTTATTCGCATTATCCTTATTTACTTTACGTTTACTGTAAGACTACTTGTTTTGACAGTAATTGAGTTCCATCACTTAAAGTAAGAATGTAGGCTCCTTTAGGATATTTAGCCAAAGAGATATTCTGATTGAAAGACTGGCCAGCAATAGTTTCGAATGCTTGACTCCAAACTTGTTTACCTGAGATACTTGTTAAAGTCAATGAAACACTATTGGATTGGCTCTTCTCCAGTGAAATGTTTAATTGGTCGCTAGTTGGATTTGGAAAGAGCGTTAGTTGATCATCCTTGGTTAAAGGTTCTGATGTATTAACAATCTCTTTAACCTGGAAATCCCAAATACCTCGACCATAAGTTCCAAATCGAACGATGTCCAGATCATTTATGTATTCCACAGACCAATAGGTTTGATTTGGAGCAGCCATTCCAGACATATCATACCATTGTTCTTCGGCAACGATATACACATATGGTCCTGCTTCGGTGGCAGCAAAAAACATGGTTTCATCTTCATTGGCCGCCAATTCAAAAACTAAAGTTTGCGGCATTCCATTATTCATCGCTGTAAAGTTCTGCCCTCCATCTGTAGATTTATAAACTGCAGGATTTGAATAACCCGAACCAGCAAAGTAAACAGTGCTTGAATCTATATTAGATGGATAGATAGCAGAACCATATAGGTAATGGCCAGACGGAATAAACTGAAGTGATTGATCCCAAGTACTCCCTCCATCATAAGAATAGAAAAACCTTCCATTAGAAGTAGACACATACCAATGATCTGAATTGAATGTGGAGGTTCGCATCATAGAAATTTCACCACCGCCAGAGAAAGAAGTAAAATCATAATCGATTTGAGAAGTATCTATTGCATCATTTGTGTCGTTGTACTCTAGTTTAATAAGGTAGGAACCTTCATCTTCATATAAATTTCCACCTGCAAGATAAATCGCATTTTCACTTTCATCAGGGCTAGGCATCAAAGGTGGAATCCATATATCTTGATGGCCTAATTTAAGACTCCATGAAGCACTGATTTGACCATCTTGAGGAAAATTGTAAAGCGTGACCCATCCAAAAGGGTAGACTGTCCACATTCTTTCTCCTCCTTCAGAAAAAACAATATGACCGTAATCTCCAGATATTACCTGGTCGAACTCTGCTATTGATTCGTTGTCAAAAACTAAAGCTCGTTGAAAGCCTTGATCTTGAGAGCCAGCATAAATAAAAACAGGATCTATTGGGTCGGTAACAACATCATAGTATTGGCTCACATTTAAATTGGTCATGCCCAGATTTTCTTTTGTATCAAACAAGTCGTAAGTAACACTTAAGCCTCCATGATTACTTATTAAGAGAAAAGGCTCTCCTTGTGCTGTTTCAAATTCATTGAAGTACATCATGTCAGCATGTAAACTTCCTTCCACGTCACTATAATAGTCCCACCAATTATTTGTTTTGTTCCAGGTTGCACCACCGTCCGGACTTGCATAACATTCAATATCTCCATACATCAAAAAATCCGGATTACTTGGACTGACATAAAGACCGACGTTCCAAGGATAAGTAGGTGCATCTCCGGTATGTGTCCAGTTAGCACCAAAATCTTCGGATTGATAGATAGAGATAAGCATGTCGCTTGGACGAGTATAGGAAATAAATCTTGTAATAGTATCAACTTGAACAGCCTTTAGATTAGTTCGTGCTAATTGAAACCCAAAGTCATTATTTTCATTAAGTAAATTAAGTGTGTTGTTTGCCTGGTCAACCTGATAGAGCTTTGTGCTCGAATTATTAATTCGTTCAAGCAAATAAATTTCATCAGTATTATGAGGGTTTACCATAGTAAAACGATTGGCAGTAGAACTTCCCAGATTATGAATCTCCTGATAACTAGTTCCATTGTCAATAGATTTATATAATTTAAAAGGTTCCGTATTGGATCTCTTTGACAATATATAAATATGATTATCTACGTTTTTTAAAACGATAGGATCTTTTGTTTGATTACCTGTATTTTCATATTGGACTCCTGAAGATAGTGTCCACGTATATCCGCCATCATCAGAATAATGGGGGCGATCTGCAATATTAGCAACTAAGCGTTGCTCACTGCCCATATCAATTAAATTTAAAAAATTATTCTCAAATCGTACATCTTGATTGATGACCTCCCAATCATTTCCTGCTAGGGTTCCTTTAAATAAGGTTCCTCCAGCAGAAATAAGATAAATATCATTCGTTTGAGGATCATACTCTGTAACGAAAACAGATCCGGCCTGATCTATACTTCCTCTTTCAAACCATTCTCCGGTAAGATTTCCGTTTGCAAGGATTTCATCATCTCCTCGACTACTAGCAATGCGTCTTGCGTCAGAGCGCATGATGTGGCGTTTCATACTAGTCTGATACTCAAGGTTTTTCCAGTCTGTACCTGGAGCAACTTGGTGCATTAATTCAAACCATGCTTCACGCTTGGATTGACTATCTTCATCATCTCCACCTTCTTTTACAATAGTCTCTCCAGTGCTTGGTTTTGGAAAGACAGATGGATCAACATCTTTTTTATAAAGTAAAAAGTATACACCTCCAAATAGTACTAACAATAAAGGAATTACAAATTTCAGTTTCATAAATGGATTATTTTATAATATGATTTTTTGAGTAGAA